>CAVGKZ010000082.1:0-16999 GCA_963630025.1 bacterium
TTTCTGATTTTGCAACTTGAATAAAACGGGCAAAAGCTCCCGTATGCGACTGTGAAAAACAACTTGGCATGACTTGCTGCTTATATTTTTTTGCTTTTCTAAAACAAACACAGGCCGCTCCATACCGGAACAGCCTGTGTTTGTTTTAAGGTGGGTCTTGCGTTGCGCAGTGCCCCTTTTGCTTTGATTAGTTCAGAGCGTCTGTCAATTCTGCGCCAGCCTTGAACTTAGCGACTTTCTTGGCATCGATCGTTATCTTCTCCTTCGTTGCAGGGTTGATACCTGTACGGGCGGGACGCTCGTTTACGCTGAATGTACCGAAGCCAACAAGTGCAATCTTGTCACCGGCAACAAGAGCTTCCTTTATAACTGCAACTGTGGCATCGAGAGCTTTCTTGGCATCTGACTTTGCAAGCCCTGAAGCACCTGCAATCTTCTCAATCAATTCTGTCTTGTTCATACTTGATAATTTTTAATGTGTTATAAAATGTTTCTGCTTTAATACTTTAATTACAAGGCGGCACATCCTCAACGAAGAGATGCCGCAAACGGTCGTCGTGCAACGGCAAACTTCCTATAGCGAAGGGGCGCAATGTGCGCATTTTCACGGCTTTTGCGCATTACTTCATGCTGCAAATATAGGGTAAACAATTAAGAAAACAAACAAAAAAAGGAGAAAAATGCCGTTTTCTTTGCTTTTTAGACCCGTTGCACAACTTTTTTGCTTGTGTGCCGGACTTTTTTTTAGTAATTTTGCGCCATTAACAGCGGTATTCGACACTGGACAACGACTCAAAAAAGCCACTGCCGAACCGATTCTAAAAAGAGACAATGCGAAACATTCCAGTTATAACAAAGAACCTGCTAATCATCAATTTTCTGGTGTTCATTGCTACGGTTTTGTTGGAAAGATACGGTCTTGACCTGAACTCGTTGGGCGGACTCCACTTCTTTCTTGCCCCAGATTTCAACGTATTGCAGCTCATTACGTATATGTTCATGCACGGAGGCTTTACCCACATATTCTTCAATATGTTTGCCCTGTGGATGTTCGGTTGCGTATTGGAGCGAGTTTGGGGACCCAAGAAGTTCCTTTTCTATTATCTCGCGTGCGGAGTAGGTGCAGGTCTGATTCAGGAACTGGCACAATTCATACAGTTCTACACCTTAGTTGGTGGCGTTGACATGCTGCAAACGACCAGAATGGCAGCTGCAGAACTGAACCTGTGGACCACCGTGGGTGCGTCCGGCGCAATATATGGCATACTGCTTGCTTTCGGAATGACCTTTCCGGAAGAACGGATTTTTATTTTTCCGTTGCCTGTGCCAATCAAAGCCAAGTGGTTCGTGATGTTCTACGTTGCGATAGAGTTGTTTTCAGCCCTCAGCGGACCCGGTGACGGCGTTGCCCACACGGCGCATTTGGGAGGAATGTTGTTTGGCTTCTTTATGATAAGGTATTGGAACAGACATCCCGGAACAGGCTACAACAGAAACGGAGGACGGCAGTTCTTTGACAATCTGAAGCAGAACTTCGACCGCCGACGCAACAACCGTAACAGTTGGTCGGCACGTCCAGACTCTGGAACGAAGGAGAGCGACTGGGAATACAATGCCCGCAAGAAGGCAAAACAGGAAGAAACAGACCGCATACTGGACAAGATACGCAAAAGCGGATATGACAGTCTGACCAAAGAGGAAAAGAAAAAGCTCTTCGAAAACAGCAATGATGATTAGTCAGTTGAAGACTTTGGCGGTCAAAGTCATAGCCGGAGCCAACTCGGTTACGGCTGTATTGATGTGGCTGGCAGGTTTCTCCGACCATATAAATCCTGCTGAACACTCCCTGATGGCCTGTGCAGGACTGGCGTTTCCAGTGTTTCTGTGTCTCAACCTGGCCTTTCTCGTGTTTTGGATTGTATTCAAATGGCGCATGACGGCGATACCAG
The DNA here is from genome assembly GCA_963630025.1 of bacterium. Classification (GTDB taxonomy): domain Bacteria; phylum Bacteroidota; class Bacteroidia; order Bacteroidales; family Bacteroidaceae; genus Prevotella. The sequence continues at coordinate 1,950 of CAVGKZ010000082.1, forward strand.
TAGTGGCCTTCATTGTGGCATATGTTCCTATACGCACGTACATTCCAATAAACGGCAAGACGGAAACGCCAGCCAAGGCGATGAAGGTGCTGAGCTACAATGTGCAGGGATTCAACGCTCAGGCAGACGACTACGACTTCAACTCCATCATTAATTATATAAAGGAGAGCAATGCCGATATTGTGTGCCTTCAAGAGGCTATATTTGGAACGCACGATGTCAAATCGCTGCTTGCCAAGGAATATCCGTATTCATACGTAAAGAAAATTGGCAGGCGACAAGACAACTCTCTTGCCTTGTTTTCCCGCTACCCAATAGTGCGTACAGATTCAATCGAATACGCTTCGGAGGGTAACGGAAGCATGGCTTGTTTTCTGAAAAAGGGCAATGACACTATCATGGTCGTGAACAACCATTTTGAGAGCAACAGCCTTACATTCGACGAAAAGGTCAGATACAAGGAGATGCTGAAAGGCGAAATGGGGAAAGACACGGTGCGCAAGGAGTCGAGCAAGCTTCTGCACAAACTTGCTGCGGCGGCAAAACGCAGGGCACCGCAAGCCGACTCGGTACATAAGTATATTGAGGAACACAAGCAATATCCGACCGTCGTTTGCGGAGACTTCAACGATAGTCCCATATCGTACACGCATCATACCGTTAGCAAAGGGCTGACCGACTGCTACACAAGCAGTGGCAGAGGCATCGGCGTGTCATACAATCAGAGAGGTTTTTATGTCAGAATAGACAACATAATGTGCTCCAAAGACTTTACGCCATACAACTGTGAGGTGGACAGCAAAATAGAATCATCTGACCATTATCCGATATTTTGTTGGCTCAAAATGCGGGATAATCCTTGAAATAGAGAGGAAAATGAGCGGCAAATTTCCCCCAATGTAAAAAAATCACTATATTTGCAAGCTAAAAATAATTGCCATTCCAAAAGAAAACAATAACAAATAACACAATAACAACAATGCAAAACAAAGGAATTGTAAAGTTTATCGCACTCATGCTAACGCTTGTGTGCCTCTTTTACTTGTCTTTTTCGTTTGTGACGCGCCACTATGAAAACAAGGCAGCGGCCATGACTGAAGAAGCTGGAAAAGAGTATCTCGACTCCATTATGAACGAGAAAGTGTATCTCGGAGCCTACTCTCTGAAGCAGTGCCGTGAGATGCAAATCGGATTGGGACTTGACCTGAAAGGCGGTATGAACGTGATTCTCGAAGTGTCCGTTCCCGATGTGGTAGCCGTTTTGGCCGACCACAAGACCGACCACGCTTTCGTAAAGTCAATGGAAGAAGCCAAGCAGGAGGAAGAAACAAGCCAGAGCGACTTCATCACTCTGTTTATAAAGCACTACAAGCAAAACGCACCGGGTCACCGTTTGGCAGAAATCTTTGCCACACAACAGATGAAGGGCAAAGTGAGCACACAGAGCAGCGATGCTCAGGTGGAAGCTGCTCTGCGCGCAGAAGTACAGTCGGCAGTGGACAACTCTTTCCTCGTGGTGCGCAACCGTATCGACAAGTTCGGCGTCGTACAGCCTAACATTCAGAAACTTGAAGGCCAGTCGGGTCGTATCATGGTGGAAATGCCTGGAATACGTGAGCCGGAACGTGTGCGCAAGTTGCTGCAGGGAAGTGCAAACCTTGAATTCTGGGAGACTTACAACAGCCAGGAGATTGTCCCCTTGCTGTCACAGCTCAACCAGCGTTATGCCGCAATGAGCAGCGGAAAGACTGACACCGCAGCTGTCAAGGCCGACTCAACGGTTGCAGACACTACCGTTGCCAAGGCTGAAGAGGCCGCAGTGAAAGGCGATTTGGCAGCTGCCATGAGCGCAAAGAACAAGAAAGCCGGCGCAAAAGCTGACAACGGCAAGGGCTTGCAGGACAAGCAGGCTGAGCAGATAAAGAAGGAAAACCCCTTGTTCTCTGTACTGCAGCCCGCACAGGGTCAGTCGCTCAGCGTTATCGGTTACGCTCTTTCGCGCGACACGGCAGCAGTTGACAAGATTATCTACTCTGAACTGGCACATCAGGTGTTGCCTTCAGACCTCAAGCTGTTGTGGAGTGCCAAGGCTGCAGACTTCGACACTAAAGGACAGGTATATGAGCTTCACGCTATAAAGGTGACAGAACCGTCTGGCCGTGCTCCGCTTGAGGGTAATGTAATCACTACCGCAAAGGACGAATTTGACCAGAACGGTCATCCTTGCGTGTCCATGCAGATGAACTCTGACGGTGCTCGCCGTTGGGCACAGCTCACCAAGCAGAACATCGGTCGTGCAGTTGCAATCGTATTGGATAACACAGTATACAGCGCACCTCGCGTAAATAGTGAGATAGCAGGTGGAAACTCTCAGATTTCGGGTAACTTCTCAATTGAAGACACAAAGGACTTGGCCAACACGCTTAACTCCGGAAAGATGCCCGCACCTACCCGCATCGTTCAGGAAGACGTGGTTGGACCTACACTTGGTGCACAGTCAATCCAGCAGGGTATCACTTCGTTTGTCATAGCGTTTGTTCTCCTTATGATATATATGGTGGTGCTCTACGGTTTCATCCCCGGAATGCTCGCCAACTGCGCTCTTTTGGTCAACCTGTTCTTCACCTTGGGTATCCTAACCTCGTTCCAGGCGGCTCTGACCATGCCTGGTATTGCCGGTATCGTGCTCGCTTTGGGTATGGCTGTTGATGCCAACGTGCTTATATATGAGCGTACCAAGGAGGAACTTCGCAAGGGACTGCACACCCGTGAGGCCATGAAGCTTGGTTATTCCAATGCATTCTCTGCAATCTTCGACTCAAATATCACGTCTATACTCACAGGTATCATCCTCTACGTGTTCGGTACAGGTCCTATCAGAGGCTTTGCAACCACACAGATTATCGGTATCGCTTGCTCGTTCTTCACCGCTGTCTACATGACACGTCTGGTGTATGACTACAAGATGAGCCATGACAAGTGGCTGAACCTGACGTTTACAACACCTATTTCACGCAACTTCCTCCAGAATGTCAATGTCAACTTCATGAAGAAGTACAAGGCTGCGTTCTCAATCTGGGGCATTGCCGCCATCGTGTTCATCGCTTGCTTCTGTCTGCGTGGCCTTAGCCGCAGCATCGACTTCACCGGAGGTCGCAACTATGTGGTCAAGTTGGAGAAGAGCATTGAGCCGGAGCAGGTGCGTACCGCACTTGACGGTGCTTTCGGAGAGAGCAATGTAAGCGTGCTTGCACTCGGTACCGACGGAAAGACTATCCGTATTTCCACCAACTACAAGATTGAATCCAATGCTCCTGGCATTGACGACGAATGCGAAACCATTCTGTTCAAGAGTCTGTCTAAGGCAGGTTTCGTTACGCAAAAGGATGTAGATACATTCAAGAATCCTGACGTACGCGAAGGAGGTTCTATCATCAGCAGTGCAAAGGTGGGTCCTGCAGTGGCAAAGGATATAACCTACGGAGCTATCATCAGTGTGATTTTCGCATTGATAGCCATCTTCCTTTATATCCTTCTGCGTTTCCGCAACGTGGCGTTCTCGGTTGGTTCAATCGTAGCGTTGGCGTTCGACACACTCATTGTCATCGGTTTCTACTCCTTGCTGTGGGGCATCGTTCCTATGTCGCTTGAGATTGACCAGACATTTATCGGAGCTATCCTTACCGTTATCGGTTACTCCATCAACGACAAGGTGATTGTGTTCGACCGTATCCGTGAGAATATCCACCTGTATCCTACACGCAACCGTTGGGATTTGTTCAACGAGTCGCTCAACGAGACACTTGCACGTACGATAAACACCTCGTCTACAACGTTCCTCGTGCTGCTCTGTATCTTCCTTTTCGGTGGTGACAGCATCCGTAGCTTCTCGTTCGCAATGTTGCTCGGTGTAGTGTTCGGTACTCTCTCGTCTATCTTCATCGCAGCTCCTGTGGCCTACTTCACTCTGAGCAAGTCTGCACGCAAGGAGACTACGATAGCAACGGCAGAATAAACAGTACGGACAGAATAAGTCCAGTACTATAAATACAGACAAATAGGGTCGTTTCCTTGTTGGGGAGCGACCCTATTTGTCTGCATACATCTTGGAAGGATTGGCTTTCCTTAACCTACATTATTCATAGCCAAGCAAAAAATATATCGTAGTAGGTTATTGTTGAGCCATTACTAATAGGTTTTATCAGCGCGTTCTCTTTCTGTATGACGATGGAGTTGTGCCTGTGGCGGCGGTGAAGTAACGGCGAAAACTGCTTTGTGAGTTGAAGCCAGACTGGCAGGCTATCTGGTCAAGCGTGAGTTCTGTGCGCTCCAGCAATTCCTGTGCGCGACGTATGCGCCATTGGTTTACGTATTCGTAGAATGTGGTGTGCAGCTGGCGGTTGAGATAGTTGGATATGTATGTGCGGTTAGTGCCCAAGTGTTGGGCCAGTTCATTGATGTTGAGCGTAGGATTAAGATACAGTTCCTTTTCGCTGAACATTCGCTCCATACGGTCTGCGAAGTGATAGTTCTTGACATCTTGAATGAAACTTCCGTCGGCATTGTTGTTATCGTTGCTGATACAGTCATATTCATTACCGAAACCGTTACCACTACCGTTGACATTATTGCCGATACCGTTGCTTTCGTTGCAGGTGTCACAAGCCTCATCGCGTCCCTCATTGCTAACATTGTCCTCCGCGTCGTCTTCATTGTCGCAGATTAGTCCTGTAGAGCGGAGTGCTTCAAGCATATCTTCCTGCTTGTACACAAAATAGCAGAACATGGAGAAGGCCAGAATCACGGTGACGTTGTATACGGCAACCGAATAGTCACTGGCCATGACGGTGGCAAAGGTCCACACCGCAATGATACCTATATATAGGTGTACAATGTATTTGAGCCAGTAGAGCGAGAGGTTTTCGTTGGAGAAGTTGTCGGCCAGAATCTTGTTGAAACGCCTTACTGCCACAACTCCGTAGGCGATGATGAAGAGCGAATACGAAAGGGTAAATATGAGTAGGCCCATATAGACATACTCGTTTCGGCTTACGGCGAACGCCAGTAACCCCAGTCCATACAGCAGAACGTTGGCCACAATGGTGTTTCTTAGTCGTACGTTTGGATGTGTTAGTCTTACTATTATAAAGTAGGCACATGGCACAACAGTCATTTCCACAATGTCGGTAAACCAGGACGTGAGTGTGCCGTATGATTTCGGCGACAGATAGAAGAAGAATATCTCGAAGACGGTGATGCCAAGCAGGTAGGCCATGAAGAAGAACATCATCCGTTGCAGACTGTGTGTGCGCCCTTTGTGGTACATGATGGACGTGAGTAGCAGTTGCGCCATGAAGAGCATGCCGAAAGAAAAGTCGTTTACTGATTTTGCCAGTTCGTTTGCCATAGTTAGTCTCGTTAGGTTGTTGTGCGCGGCTTTTACCGTGGCGGTGAGAGTGCAAGCGAGCGCAATGAAAACTTATTTTCAGATTGCTGAGTGCAACCTATACTTCTACAAATGTACGTATAAAAAAGCGAGTGCACTGCGTCTCCAATCGGTAAAAATAGCCCAATCAGTAAAAATGTGTGCGTCAATAAGTACGATTTGCGTGCATGACGCCCTCCTTTCTGCCCCTGCCACTAACTTTGCATCAGCTGTTGAGGCTGCGCAAAACCCATTTGTGGTAGCCAACCAACCGTTTGCTAAGCCATTTATTAACCCTAAAAACAATACGCGAATGAAAAAGAATTTATGTGGAATGTTTGCCATAGCCGTGATGCTCGCGGCGTGCAGTGGAAAGAAGTTGCCCACGGACGGACTGCTTGGTGAGGTTCCGTCGATTGTGATGGAAAAGGAAAAAGCTGAGCAAGACTTTGAGGCCAAGGCTGCAAAGGCAGACAAGGATGATGCCAAGAAACTGTTTGAGGAGGCCTTTGCGCAGAGCCAACTGTTCAAAGAGAAGATGAAACAGGCCGCCAGTGCGCTGGAGGGCAAGGAGATTCCTGCGGAAGTGGCTTCTGATGTGGCTATAAAAACGGTAAAGCCCCTCACTGTATACAATGTCAGTGACAGAGGTTTGCTCACTCTCAAGACTGAGGCCGAACTGCTTGAGCCAGGCAGCTACCGTGACGACAAGGGCGGCGTGCAGTTCGGCAAGTTGGGCGCAGTCGTTACAGACAACGACGGCAACGCGTTTTATGCTGACAAAGTAAGTGTGGACGCTTTAACGCTCAAGGCGCAAGACGGCTGCTATCCCAATGGGACCGTGGTTCCGGTGAAGATATACCTCACCGTGAAGCCCTACAATGCGGCTGCATTTGCCTCGATGAAGAAGATTTTAATCACCACCACCGACCGTGACGAATACGTCAAGGGGCAAACTGTGGACAATGAGGCTAAGGAAAAGATGAAGAACGAAAAGAATAACAAATAGGAAGAACTATGAAGAAGTTAGCATTTATGTGCCTGATGGCACTCGCCTTTTGCTCCATTGATGCAAAGGCACAGGGACTCGGCGGACTGCTGAAGAAAGTACAGAAGGGTGTGGAGAGCATCACTGGTGCAACAACAACTGCCACAACATCTTCGTCCACATCATCGCAGAGCACTGCGGCAGCCGGGACAGAAACTCCTGTGGAGGGCGGCGGCACCATAATCAATCCGATACCGAAGATTGTGGACATACAGCTGGTGGGGGTCTACGGCAAGACCACGTCGACAAACTACGGCGAGGTGAGTCTGGTGTTCAAGGTGAAGATGATATCCAACCTTACGTCCATGAATTTTGGATGCAATACTGATTTCCCGGCACTCATGGTGGACCAGGACGGCAACGCATACAAGGCGAAAGAGAACGGATGGTATCCCTACACCGTCACTGAGGGTGTCTACATGAAGATACCGTTGAACAAGTCAGCAACCTTCGTTGACGTGAAGCGCACCGCCACGACCATACAGCGGCTGCAGTTCGGTGTGTCTACCAGTTATCACGACAAGGGACTCATCATTTTGAAGAACGTACCCATTCAGTGGGACGTGCAGCACGACTGACGAGTCGTTTGAAAATCTTGGAATCGTCCTTCCTGCGTCCCCTCGCTCAGCCCTCTCTCACCATCACTTAGCGAGGGGGATGCAGGATGCTGCGTATCCTAAGTTTGCCATTGATACTGCTTGTATGAGATTCGCTGCCTACTACTTCTCCATAGCCTTTGCATACACATCCATCAAATCTCGGCTCAGCTTACTGTCGGAGAAGTTTTTGAGCGCATAGTCCCTACCCTTTTCTATCATGCTTTGGCGCATAGAGTTGTCGGCAAGCAGTCGGGCGATGCTTTCGCCGAGCTTGTTTGCGTCGTCGGAACCCACGTATATGCTGTCCTTTCCGCCCGCTTCTTCCAGACACGATCCTGTGCAGCCTATGGCCGGCACTCCGCTCGTTATCGCCTCCAGCAGCGGTATGCCGAAACCCTCTATGCGCGACGGATAGGCAAACACGGTGGCCATGCGGTATAGTGATGGCAGGTCGGCAAAGGGTACGCCGTGGAAGAAATGGCAGTATGCATCCAGTTTCAACCGCTTGACTGCTTCCTTCTGTTGCTCACAGTATGGTGTGGACTTGCCAACCATCACCAAATGAAACGGCAGTCCCCTTTCTGCCTCACCACGCAGGGCTTCTATGAGCAGACCGACGTTTTTTCGCTCCTCTATACTGCCCACGTAGAGCACGTAACTCTCCGGCAACTGATACTTGCACCGCACCTCTTCGAGCCTGTCGCGACTGATCGGTTCGCCGAAAGCCCTGTCGCAGCCCTGATAAACCACGTCAATCTTTTCCGAATCTATATTATAGTAATGTATAATGTCGCGCTTGGTAAACTCGCTGACGGCCACGATACGGTCGGCATCAATGCAGGCGCGGCGAAACTTCTGGTTGTAAATCCACCTGTCCACGGGCTTGTAGTATTCCGGATAGCGCAGGAAAATGAGGTCATGGATAGTCACCACGGAGCGGCATCCTGCCGACTTGATGTTCAGCGGAAGTTCGTTGCTAAGGCCGTGATACAGCTCTATACCGTCGCGGCGCAAACATTCGGTCATGCCCCACGACCGCCAAGCCGACCTAAAGTGTCTCCACGCGCCTCGTGGAGCGGTTACTGGCATGGCTGCCACGGCCGGAATCTCGCCGAGAAATGGCGTGCGCCGTTCGTTGGGCACATAGAGCCGATATTCGTTTTCAGGCATCTGCTCCGCCATAATCCGCGCCACGAAGCGACTGTAGTTGCCAAGTCCAGTGCGGTTTTGTGCCGCACGCTTGCCGTCAAATCCTATTTTCATGTTGTTTTGTTCTTTGTGGTTAAGGTGCCGAGCGCAGCCCGGGTTATGCAAAGCCGGTGCCAGTGAGCGCAACGAGAGCTTGCTCTAACGTTGCCGAGCGCAGCCCGGATTATGCAAAGTTAAGGCAAAGGGCGTGAAAACCCAAGGATACACGATGTTTTGTTGGGCGTTTTCGGGTTGCCAACAAGCTGTTCTCAAAAGAAAGTCTAAAAACTGTAAGCAAAACGAGGTTGTTTGCTTACAGAAAAGCATACAGACATAAAAGCAATACGATATCGTAAGTAAAAACAAACGATTTGGTTTCGAACTGAAAACGCCATGTTTACGGGTCGTAAATGGCACGTTTACAAGGCGTAAATAGTACGTTTACAAGGCGTAAATGCCACCTTTATAATGTTATTCCGTTAAATGCGTGGATATCGGCGATGCCACAAAAAACATCAATCCCCCGAACGAAGAAGACCCGTTCGGGGGATTGATGTTTGCTGATATATCGTGCGTATGATTAATAGCTTCGGGCTATTATCACGCGGCATTTGGCCGGTTTGCCGCTAACCATATCTACGCCTGGAGTCTGCTCATAAGCAAACGGCACGCAACGGATGGTGGCTTGCGTCTCCTCTTTTATCTTGGCTTCGGTCTCAGCCGTGCCGTCCCAGTGGCAAAGGAAGAAGCCTCCGTCCTTGATGCGCTCCTTAAACTCCTCGTAGTTGTCACATTCATAAACGCGCTCGTCGCGGTATTTGCGGGCTTTCTCAAAGATGTTCTGCTGTATGTCGGCAAGCAACTTCTCTATGTGCTCCACGATTCCCTCCAGAGGCAGTGTTTCCTTTTCGAGAGTGTCACGGCGCATTACTTCTATCGTGCCGTTTTCGAGGTCGCGGCCGCCCATTGCCAAGCGCACAGGCACGCCTTTCAGTTCGTAGTCGGCAAACTTGAATCCCGGACGCTTGTTGTCGGCATCGTCATACTTGACACTTATGCCAGCCTTGCGAAGTTTCTCCACCACGGGCATGAGCTTTTCGCTGATTGCAGCAAGCTGCTCCGGACCTTTGCTGATGGGGATTATTACCACCTGTATTGGCGCGATGCGCGGCGGAAGCACCAGACCGTTGTCGTCGGAGTGGGTCATTATGAGTGCTCCGATGAGGCGTGTCGACACTCCCCATGACGTTGCCCAAACGTATTCGGGCTTGTTCTCCTTGTTAAGATAGGTCACGTCGAACGCCTTGGCGAAGTTCTGTCCGAGGAAGTGGCTCGTTCCGCTCTGCAAAGCCTTTCCATCCTGCATCATAGCCTCAATGGTGTATGTGTCAAGTGCTCCGGCGAAACGCTCGGTCTCGCTCTTCATGCCTTGCAGCACTGGCACTGCCATCCACTCTTCGGCAAACTCAGCATACACGTGCAGCATCTTCTGTGCCTCAGCTTCTGCCTCCTCACGTGTGGCATGGGCGGTATGGCCTTCCTGCCAGAGGAACTCGCTGGTGCGGAGGAACGGACGCGTGCGCATCTCCCAACGCATCACGTTGCACCACTGGTTGCACAGCAGCGGCAGGTCGCGGTATGAGTGAATCCAGTTGCGGTATGTATTCCATATAATAGTCTCGGATGTAGGTCTGATGATAAGCTCTTCGTCAAGCTTTGCAGCCGGATCCACCTCAACGCCGCTCTTGCCTTCCTTGGCGCGCAAACGGTAGTGGGTCACAACTGCGCATTCCTTGGCAAATCCCTCCACGTGTTCGGCTTCCTTAGAGAGGAACGACTTGGGTATGAGCAATGGGAAATAGGCGTTCTGCACACCTGTCTCCTTGAACATACTGTCCAACTGGTGCTGCATCTTCTCCCATATTGCGTAACCGTAGGGTTTTATAACCATGCAGCCTCTCACTGCCGACTGCTCAGCAAGGTCGGCCTTTACAACAAGGTCATTGTACCACTGACTGTAATTGTCGGCTCTTTTTGTTAACTCTTTTAATTCCTTGGCCATTTTGTGTCGTTTTTTCCTGTTTTTGACTGCAAAAGTAATAAAAAAACTTTGAACACTGTGACAAGAACAAATAAAAGGCTTATCTTTGCAGCCATCAAGATTTTAGGTTTAACAGTAAATAATCAAAAGATGAAAAGTTTAAAAGTTTTAGCAGTGATTCTCAGCTTTGGCATCGTCCTGGCTGCATGTAACAACACACAAAAGGGTGCAGCAATAGGAACTGGCGGTGGAGCTTTGATTGGTGCATTGGTAGGCAAGTTGGCTGGAAACGCCGCTGTAGGTGCAGCATTGGGTGCAGCAGTAGGCGCAGGTACAGGAGCTATCATCGGCAAGCACATGGACAAGGTGAAGGCACAGGCCGCTGCCGTTGAGAACGCACAGGTACAGGAAGTGACAGACGCCAACGGACTGCAGGCAGTCAAGGTCACATTCGACTCTGGCATACTGTTCGCCACTGGCGGTTCTACGCTCAACTCTTCTGCAATGAACTCTCTGAGCAAGTTCGCTTCTGTCTTGAAGAGCAATACCGACTGCGACGTTGCCATATATGGCCACACCGACAATCAGGGATGGAAGAACTCAACCGCAGAGCAGAGCATCCAGAAGAACCAGACCCTTTCTGAGCAGCGCGCAAAAGCCGTTTCCAACTATCTCACTGGTCTTGGCGTAAACACAGCACAAATCAAAACCGTTGAGGGACAGGGACAGACCAACCCCGTGGCCGACAACTCTACCGCAGCAGGTCAGCAGCAGAACCGCCGCGTGGAGGTTTACATGTATGCAAGCCAAGCCATGATACAGAAGGCACAGAACGGCACACTCTAACAAAATCCGCGTTCCAAAAAACGCGACGACACTACGAAGTATAAAGAAAACAGACTCTTAAGATGATTTTTCTTAAGAAGATACTTACAATTTTCAAGTGGATGGTGGCAGCCTTTTTAGGCTCCACCATCCTTTCTGTTGTAGCCCTGCGCTTCATTCCCGTGTATTTCACTCCTCTCATGTTCATCCGTTTGGCGGAACAGAAAGACGAGGGGAAGGAACTTACGCTGCACCACAAGTGGGTGCCGCTGAAGGAGATGTCGCCCAACCTGCCCATTGCCGTAATGGCGAGCGAAGACCAACGCTTTCTCTCCCATCATGGTTTTGACTACAAAGCCATTGAAAGGGCAGCGCGCCGCAACATAAAGCATGAGGGCAAGCGCAAACTTGGCGCAAGCACCATTTCACAGCAAACAGCCAAAAACGTGTTTCTATGGCCGGGACGCACATGGCTTCGCAAGGGACTCGAAGCCTATTTCACCGTATTGATAGAACTCACGTGGAGCAAACAACGCATCATGGAGGTCTATCTCAACTCCATAGAGATGGGTGACGGCATATACGGAGCCGACGCAGTGGCAAAGTGGCACTTCAAGTGTACTGCCGACAAGCTGACGAAGGTGCAGTGCGCCCTGATAGCCGCCACACTGCCCAACCCGCGCAAGTTCAATTCGGCCAAGCCAAGCAGTTACATTTTGACGCGGCGCGACAAGATTCTTCACGAAATGAAAGCCTTTGCCAAGTTTCCTGCAGAGGGAGAAGATGTGAAAGAGTGATTCTCAAGTGATTTAGTGCCCTTGTGCATGGGCACACAGCCGATACGGACTGGGCACACAAGGAACATCCAGACATCTTCGGCAACGAAGGGAACAACGAGGACGACCTTTGGTAATAGCCGTTCTGTCTTTTCCGTTTTACTTACACAATACCTATTGCGGCACTGTCGGCATGCAAATGCGCAAAAAGCGGAAACATTATATAATTAATGTGTATCTGCCGTATGTATCATGCTGTATGTTTGGCGGATGGCCAAAATGCGGTCTTTTTCGAAAAAAAAAGGAAAGATGTTTCCGTCTCCCGCTGAAAATCAGTATATTTGCATCCCGAAAGGTTCTGAAACAACAAATTATCATAACAAAACACCAACAGTAGTAATGACAAAAGCAGACATCATCAATAAGATTGTTGAGGACACAGGGGTGGCGAAAAAGGACGTTACTGCCACCGTTGAGGCTTTCATGGAGGAGATAAGACAAAGTCTTGCTGGAAGAAAGGAAGACGTGTTCCTGCGTGGCTTTGGCAGTTTCATCGTGAAACACCGTGCCCCAAAGACTGCACGCAACATCTCCAAGAATACGACTATTATCATCGACGCACACGATTTCCCGGCTTTCAAACCGGCTAAGAGCTTTATCGCAAAGATGAAATAAGTGAAACATACAACATAAATAATTTTAATTCATAAACTATGCCAAGCGGTAAGAAAAGAAAAGGCCACAAGATGGCTACGCACAAGCGTAAGAAAAGATTGAGAAAGAACAGACACAAGAGCAAGTAAGGCGTATTTCGCCGCACTTGATGCGGGTCTGTTCCGACACAAAAAGAAATGAAAGAGTGCGCCTGATTGTCCCGTATGAGGGGCGTGGCGCACCCTTTCTGTTTTGTACGAACCAAAAAGAGAGGAACAAAAAAACGTAAGGAATGACAAGCGAAGTTATTATAGACGTCCAGCCCAAGGAGATTTCGATTGCGTTACTTGAGGACAAAAGCCTCGTAGAGTACCAAAACGAAACGAGGTCAGCCTCGTTTTCCGTGGGAAATATCTATGTGGCAAAGGTCAAAAAGCTGATGCCGGGACTGAACGCGTGTTTCGTTGATGTCGGTTACGAGCGTGATGCGTTCTTGCATTATTTGGACTTAGGTTCGCAATTTAGCTCTTACGAGAAGTACCTCAAGCAGGTACAGAGTGACAGAAAGAAACTTTTCCCTATTTCAAAAGCCACACGGCTGCCCGACTTAAAGAAAGACGGGAGCGTGCAGACCACACTCAAGGTAGGTCAGGAAGTGCTGGTACAGATTGTAAAAGAACCCATCTCAACCAAAGGACCGCGCCTTACGTGCGAACTGAGCTTTGCCGGACGTTTCCTTGTGCTGATACCTTTCAACGACAAGGTATCGGTTTCGTCGAAGATAAAGAAGGGCGAGGAGCGCGCAAGGCTCAAACAGCTGATACAGAGCATCAAGCCAAAGAACTTTGGAGTGATTGTCCGCACGTCATCTGAGGGGAAACGCGTGGCTGAACTCGACGCTGAGCTGAAGTTACTGCTCAAGCGTTGGGACGACGCCATAACGAAAGTACAGAAAACAACGGCGCGTCCGCAGGTTGTTTTCGAGGAAACAGGCAGGGCAGTTGCCATGCTTAGGGATTTGTTCAACCCCACTTACGACGGTATCTTTGTCAACGACGAGGAGATATTCGGCCAGATTCACGACTACGTGAAGCTGATTGCGCCGGAAAAGGTGGACATTGTCAAGAGGTATACGGGCAAGGTGCCCATCTTCGACAACTTCAATGTGACCAAGCAGATGAAGTCTGCCTTCGGCAAAACCGTCAACTACAAGCGCGGAGCTTACCTCATTATCGAACACACGGAGGCGTTGCACGTAGTGGATGTCAACAGCGGCAACCGCACAAGAGCCGAGAACGGACAGGAGGCCAACGCCCTTGAGGTGAACCTCGGTGCCGCCGACGAGTTGGCAAGACAGCTCCGTCTGCGCGATATGGGTGGCATTATCGTGGTCGATTTCATAGACATGAACCTTGCGGAAGACCGCCAAATGCTCTATGAACGCATGTGCAAGAACATGCAGAAAGACCGCGCGCGACACAACATACTGCCGTTGAGTAAGTTCGGGTTGATGCAAATCACACGCCAAAGGGTGCGTCCGGCAATGGATGTCAACGTGGAAGAAACTTGTCCCACGTGCTTTGGAAAAGGAAAAATCAAGTCGAGTATTCTGTTCACAGACCAATTGGAGAGCAAGATTGACAGTTTGGTCAACAAAATTGGAATCAAGAAGTTCACGCTGCAAGTGCATCCGTATGTTGCGGCCTATATCAATCAGGGTATAGTGTCGCTCAAACGCAAGTGGCAGATGAAGTACGGGTTCGGAGTAAACGTGATTCCCTCACAGAAAATGGCGTTCTTGCAATACGAGTTTTACGACAAGAACGGTGAATACATTGATATGAAAGAGGAGATTGAAACTAAGTAAACACAAATCGGGGCGGTGCTTCTTCAGTTCCGCCCCGATTGTGTTTTATTGGAACGTTACCTATGCCTATTGCTATTGCACTATTTTGAAGCGAATGCGGAACGAGTGGGTCATTTCGTCCCAGTTGGTTCCGAGCATTTCAAAGCGTCCTATCTGGCCTGTGGAGCGCACATGTTTGCCGATGCAAGGGCAGATGTCATAGTTGCCTATGCGCACTAAGCGCAGCGTTTCTGACGCATCGGCTGGCAAACGGTCGGTGCTTATGCCTTCGGGGAGGTTGTTCCTATCGGCAAACTCATAGGTTACAGGCAGGTCTTCGGTTATCAAGTCGTTCATGGTACGCTCAATTTCCTGCTCTTCCTTGCGCGTCGGCTTGTGGTCAACAATGAATGTCATCTTGCTTTTCTTGCGCTCTATGTGTGCGTTGCACGACCTTTCACATCCGAACATCCTCACCATCGTTTGGTTGAGCAGGTGTTCTGCGGTGTGGGCTGGCGGAAACTCCTCCTTGTTGTGAGCGTTCAGAACTATATCTTCCATTTGTTCTATGAAACTATTTCTTCTGATTCTATGGATTATTCCGTATGATTCTGTGGATTATTTCCTTCTGATTCTGTGGATTATTTC
>CAVGKZ010000082.1:17009-28844 GCA_963630025.1 bacterium
CGTTTATGTCGAGGAAGTCAAACGCATGACTAGGAATGGTCACTGATATATCTGCCGGTTCAGTACCGAAGTTGACCGCTACGAGCAGCATCTCATTGCCCGACTTGCGCAGAAAGACGTAGTTGGAATAAGGGAAGAAGTGGTCCGATTGCGGATTGGCATACATCAAGTCGAAGAATTGTCCCTCGCAGACAGCCTTTTCCTTGTTGGCTATGCATAGAGTCTTGCTGTGCATCTCGGCCAGTTCCTTTTCGTCAGCGGTCAGTTTGTCCTCGGCGGCACGGCACAACGAGTCCATGCTCCAGTAGTCGAAGATGGTTGTGCGGCCGTCTCTGCCGCTGAATCCCTCACTGTCCATGCCCTTTTCACCATACTCCTGGCCGGCATAGAGCATAAACGGATTGCCTCGCATCAGTGCACTGGCCACCATCGCCGGCACACCACGTCGTGCGTCACCTGCGAAAAAGTCGCTCGCAATGCGCTGTTCGTCATGGTTTTCGAGGAAGTAGAGCATGTGTTCGCCGATGTCTTCCGTGGCTTGCCATGCCTGCGTGATGGCCGTTGCCGAACACTGGTTGCACGCCACGGCACGCATAGTGTCATACATTCCCACCTTATCGTACAAATAGTCGAAGCCGTTGGCTATGTAGTCGCGGTATTCAGCAGGGTTATACACCTCACCGATGAACACCACTTCCGGATGTTTCTTCTTCACTTCCGTCGTGGCATAGTTCCAAAACTCGGCTGGCACCATCTCCGCCATGTCGCATCTGAAACCGTCAACGCCTTTGCTTGCCCAGAACAGGAGTATGTCCGTCATCTGCCGCCATGTTCGTGGAGTTGGGTTGAAGTGAGTCTTTCGCCCGTCGCAATAGTCCACGCCGTAGTTCAGTTTCACCGTTTCATACCAGTCATTGCGTCCTGGATGAGGGTCAAAATGGTCGTTGCCCGTTGCCTTTGCCGGACATTCCTCGTATGGAAACAGTTCGCCTCCGCACAAGTCTATGCTTGGTTCAAACTTGCAACCGGGGCAATAGTAAAAATTGTTTTGCGGGTCAAAGCCTTTTGAAGTATCGTCTCTGTCGCCCAGTCCAACCGTTCCAGCCGGTTTGCAGATAGAGTGATACTGGCGCGCCACGTGGTTGGGCACAAAGTCGATTATCATTTTCAGTCCTGCGCGGTGCGTTCTTTCCACAAGAGCCTCAAACTCGCCCATGCGCTTCTGCACGTTTACGGCCAGGTCGGGGTCAACGTCGTAGTAGTCAACGATGGCGTATGGCGAGCCGGCGCGCCCTTTCACCACCGCAGGATGGTTGCGTGGTATGCCAGATGCCGAGTGGTTAGTCTGTGTGGCATGGCGTATCACGCCCGTGTACCACACATGAGTCACACCCAACTGCTTTATCCTTTGCAGTTCGTCGGTGTTTATCTCGTTCATTTTTCCGCATCCGTTTTCCTCCACCGTGCCGTTTGGCTTGCGTGTGGTGTTGCGGTTGGTGTGCAAACGTGTAAAAATTTGGTATATTACTGGTTTCATGGTCATGTGTATTTACTTAAGGTATATACTGTTAGTCTTAGTCAAACACTATTCAAAGGCCGTCATAAAAAGCAAAAAGGATTAGAGATTGCCGTCATTTGCAGTGTCAATCCCCAATCCTTTTCCTTTGTTTGTTGCTGGTCTGTTAGTTTATTCCGTGCGCAGCGACGTTCTTGTCGATGCGTCCAATCATGCCCTGCAGAGCCTTTCCGGGTCCGCACTCGGTGAAGTCGTCAGCCCCGTCGGCAATCATGTTCTGCACACAAGCCGTCCAGCGCACGCTGCTTGTCAGCTGTGCTATCAGGTTTGCCTTGATTTCAGCCGGCTCTGTGTGGGGCTTGCCGTCAACATTCTGGTATATCGGGCACTTGGGAGCGCTGAACTCGGTGCTCTCTATGGCAGCCTGAAGCTCGTCCTTGGCCGGCTGCATCAGCGGAGAGTGGAACGCACCTCCCACCTTCAGCGGCAGAGCACGCTTGGCACCTGCAGCCTTCAACTTCTCGCAAGCCTCATTGATGGCCTCCACGTCACCCGAAATGACGAGCTGACCGGGACAGTTGTAGTTGGCCGGAACCACCACGTGACCCGGTTTGTTCACCTCTGCACACACCTCTTCTATCTTGTCGTCGGGCAGACCCACAATAGCGGCCATCGTAGAGGGAGCCTTTTCGCAAGCCTTCTGCATGGCCATAGCACGTGCGTACACCAGTTTCAGTCCGTCCTCAAAGCTCAGTGCGCCGGCGGCAACCAGTGCAGAGAACTCACCGAGCGAGTGACCAGCCACCATTGCGGGCTGGAATGCGTCGCCCATGCACAGAGCGGCAATCACGCTGTGGAGGAACACTGCGGGCTGAGTGACCTTGGTTTGCTTCAGTTCCTCGTCAGTTCCGTTGAACATTATGTCGGTTATTCTGTAGCCAAGTATGTCGTTGGCCTTTTCAAACAGTTCCTTTGCCAGTGCGTTGTTGTCATAGAAGTCCTTTCCCATGCCAACAAACTGTGCTCCCTGTCCGGGAAAAACGAATGCTTTCATTGTCTTTTCTATTTTATAAAATATTGGTTATTACGTCGTTTTGCAACGCAAAAGTACAACAAATCTTTCGATTAGGCAAATGCAGCACTGACTACAATGTCGGAATGGCATTAAAAAAAAAGTTCTTCCATTAAAAGCGTGGACAGTATCTTTGCAACAGTAACGAAACGTAGAGAAGGTACAATTCGCCGTACCGTTCGTGCAAAGACGAACAATCCCAACGCAGCGCCTACTAAGGCTTCCCGTTACACTTCCTTTTGCGCAAAGGCTGAAAACTTGGGCTGCACTAATGGAAAATCCATTAAAAAAGCCCCCGATGCTCACGCACCAAGGGCCTTCAACATTAAAAAATATGTTTCGAAAAACACTTATTTGTTCATATTCATATTTGTCCGTTTGACTCTCTTTTGTCTTGTGGGTATTGCAAGCCCTCAAGGATTTATTGTTGCCTCAGCGACCTTCACTATCTTGTAAGAGTAAGTATTATCTGCCTTCTTGTACTGGATAGCATATGTCGCAGCTGTCGATGGAGTCCACTTGAGAGCCTTCATATCACTTGCGTGAAGCGTCACGGTGCTGCCATCCTCTGCAGGAACCTTATTCACAAGCTCCCAGTTCGTTGTGGTAGAACCATCAGTTGCCGTTGTTGTTGCAGAAACTTCAGTACAGGTAATCTTGCCACCTGCATATGAAATCGCATTTGCTACAGAAGCCTCGGTTATTGGGAAGTTATCTGATGATATCACTGTGTAGAGTGCGATGTTTTTATCGCTCCCTTCATTCTTCAAGGTGACTGTTTCGTACTTTTTATCTGTTGAGTTGTATTCCATCACAGTGGCGTAGATGGCGTCGCCGCTCTTGTACTCATTCTCTCCATTGACGATGGTCGTCTTGCCGTCGGTTGTCCTTGCGCCGATTGTGGTGATATATGTGTCACCGTCCATTGTTGTGATTGTCTCCTGGTTGCCGGTCTGCTCGGTTTCAACCACAGCGTCGAATGTGATGGGATAGAGTTCAGCCGACTTGTCGGAAATCTTGAAGATGTAGGAGTAAGCGTAGTTGCTCTTCCACTGGCAGTATTCGGCGGGAACCTCAACCGTGCGGAAAATTTCCTTGCTGTCTGTTCCCTTGAACACTATTTCCTCGCCCGTGTCCTCAGAGATGAGCTTATACGCAATCTGCAGCTTCAGGTTGGTCGTGTTGCCCGGGTTGGGCAGGATGGTTTTCCAGTTTACGGTGCTTTCCGACACATTATCCCATGTGGGATTGTTTGACGCAGTGCCGATGCCGCCAGTGGTGGTGAGCCATGTTGTGCCACCGGTGTTCAGGTATGTGTTTTTGTCATAAGTTTCGCCGTCAAGCTCAACCTTCGCCCTGTTTTTGTGGTCGCTCTTGTCGTCCTCGTAGGTGACTTTGAATTTCGTGTTGTCGCCGGTGGTGACGAAGTCGCCGTCGATGCCGAAGGTGTTGTCGGTAGTGGCGCTCGTGCCTTCGCCAGTTGTCGTTGGGTTGGTCACAACTTGGTCGTCGCCTGTGCCGGTGTTATACCTTATACCGGTTATCACCACCTTATATCCAGGCACTATCTCGTAGATTCCGAAGCGCACCTTCGACATGAAGTTGCGGAAAGTCATCTCCACGGCCTTGTGGTCGTAGCCGCCGTTGCCCTTTGTGATGGGCTTGCGGTCGGCATAGAAGATGTTGTCGACGCTTGCGCCAGACTTCACCTGAACGGTGTAACCCTTGTCGTAGACGGAGCTGTTGGCGTCAGAACTCTCGGCTCCAACGTTCTTCGTTATCACCACCTTGGCGGTGGCATCCGTGCCTGTTGGATTAATGTCTTCGTCCAAGGCAGAAATGGCAGTGAATGTATAGCTGCTTGCCTGATCGTCCCAATACTTGATGGTCTGCTTGGTGGTAGAATTGCCATCAGTCAAGATTGATGGTGACACTTGGGCGGCGGTATATGGGGTTAATCCTACATACTCCCATCCGTTGGTGTTAGAGGTGGTTGAGTTCGCACCATAGATGTTTGTGGAATCGGCGACTCCTTTTTTGTCGTGCTTCACCACGTAGTTCTTGAATACAAGATTGGCATCTGTGGCCTTCGTGCCGTCCTTCTCGTTCTTCTCGCCCCACACAATGAACATGTTGTTCAGCTTGGTGGCAGCGTCATTTCCGGTCAGCCCACTTCTCGTCGTCGCGGGTGTCGTCATATTGAAAGCGATTGAGCCGTCGCCCATGGCCGACGGGGTGCTTCCTGACAAGTCGGTGTCGTTGGCGCAACTCGCCATAGCCACGGCGGCTGTCGCTGCTAAAAGAAAATCAATCTTCATACCTATTTATATTAGTTCATATATTCATCAAAAAGTGGAGTGGGAAAGGAAGCTGCGGAACAAAAAGAAAGCGTGGAACATTCTTAGTTGTCCATTCCACGTGCCGAGGCTCTAGCATGCCCTCTAAGTTGAACAGACAACGAAGAGCCCACGCTGATATGATAACCTCCTCCGTAAAGAGACCTGTATAACGCAACCGACTGCACCTGACGGTCACAGCCCATGCCTACAAGTCTCCACGGGATTGATATAATCACACCCAGAGCATCTACCGTTGGCCACGTTCAAGACTTAGATTGAATTTGCTAGATTCGGCACGTCCCAAACACGGCGTTGATAAACGCCATTATGTTGCGTCATGTCCTCAATCACAGCCTTTTCGGCCTTTGATTGGGGATAGACGCGGCAAAGTTAATCATTTTTATTTGTTTTACAACTACATGCTGATAAAAAAATAATGTATTCAATATTAGGGATGTGCGAACTCGCTCTTGGCTAAGCCGACTTAGTAGTCGAAGCGCCCTTGTTTTTTGGCTAAAATGCTTCTGTTCGCTAAGCTGGCTCAGTAGGGACGTGCGTCCCCGCCGTCCCCTTGGCTAAAATACCCTATTCATTAAGTCGGGCGCGGCGGGGACGCACGCGCCTACTAAGTTTGCCTTATTCGCAGGAATGGTACGCTGGGGACGGCGTACCTCCTACGCTGCATGCTTCCTTCCTGGCGTACCTCCTACACAGCCTACCTCCTACATTACTGTTTCGAGGCAAACTCTACATGCTTAAGCGGAAGAACTCCAAAAAGACACTGTTCTATAGAGAGTTACAGTGACTGCAAAAAAAATGATATCGATTTTGGACAAAAATGTATGCAATCTTTGCCGAAAATGTATGCAATCTTTGGCAAAAATCGATATGATTTTTGGGTAGAATCGATGCGTACGTTTCTTGAAAACCGCCTAAAAATACAGGGCAAACTTGAGGAACTTATTCTTTGAACATTACTAACCGACGCTTGCGAGAAAATATGGTTAAAAAAGATGTTACAGAGGTGAAGTTATGTTTTTTTTATATAAAAGCGATAGCGAAAAAGCACAACATTAATGAATACAAAGTATATTTGCATAAGGGTTGGGGGGACAGTAATAAATCCTACCATCACGAACAAGGCGAAGCCTGTTTTCAGAATACACCACATACGGAACAACAATAATATTCAATAGGCCATGGCAAAGTACAACATTACAGAAAAAAAGGAGAAGGAAGCGGCTTACAGAAGCCTCGTTAATCCCAAGTTGATGGATGAGATGAAAGAAAAGATTCTCAACATCATAGTCATGCAAAAGAAGTATAAGGATAAAAATTATTCTGCCAAAAAACTTGCGGAAGACCTCGGCACCAACACCAGATATATCTCTGCTGTTGTGAACGTGCGTTTCCACATGAACTACACATCTTTTGTCAACAAGTTCAGAATAGAGGAAGCCATGACCATCCTGGTGGACAAGCGCTATCAGAACCTGAAGATGGAAGAAGTGAGCGACATGGTCGGCTTTTCCAACCGTCAGTCGTTCTACGCTTCGTTCTACAGGCTGATGAAGATGACTCCCCGTGCCTACCGCATACAGCACATGAGCCAGCATCCGTCGCTGATACGTCCCGTGATGAAGAAGGACCAAAACGACGAGGAGGACGTGACTCTTGGATAATTTCACGTCCTATTCCGACGAACGTTTTGCCGACATACAACTGCTCCGATACCGCCTTGACGGTTTCGGAGCGTTGCCTTTGCGCACCAAACTGTTCGTCTATTATCTTTCGGAAGCCGCCCTCTACGGCCGCGACATAACGTTCGACCAGTTTGGAAAGTACAACTTGCGCATAAGGAAAACGCTTGAGGCGGTATATACCGACTTCACCGTTGACCGCAACACCGACGACTTCCACGCCTTGGAAGTCTACCTGAAGCGCATTTGGTTTTCCAACGGCATCTACCACCACTACGGTTGCGAAAAGTTTGTGCCGGGGTTCGGTGAGAACTACCTGCGCAGTGTCATCGGAAAGGTTGACGCTTGCCGTTTGCCCCTAAGGAGCGGAGAAACGGTAGAGGACTTGTGCGGAGAACTCTTCCCCGTGATTTTCAATCCCAGTGTACTTCCCAAGCGTGTCAACAAGGCTGCCGGAGAGGACATCGTGCGCACTTCTGCCTGCAACTTCTACGAATCTGTCAGCCAGGAGGAAGCGGAAAACTATTATTCCGCCCTCAAAACGTCGGCTGGCGAGTGTGCTCCATCGTTCGGACTCAACTCCACGCTCGTGAAAGAGGCTGATGGGAGTCTGAAGGAAGTGGTGTGGAGTGCCGACGGACGCTATGCCAACGCCATACAACACATTATATATTGGTTGCGCAAAGCTGCAGAAGTGGCGGAAAACGACAAGCAGCGCGAGGTGATAAGTCTGCTCGTGAAGTACTACGAGACTGGCGACCTGCGTCTTTTCGACGAATATTCCATTGCGTGGGTCAATGCCGTGGACGGCCAGGTGGACTTTGTAAACGGTTTCATAGAGGTATACGGTGATCCGCTCGGGCTGAAAGGTTCTTGGGAAAGCATCGTGGAATACAAGGACATGGAGGCCACCAAACGCACACGCACCATAAGCGACAACGCACAGTGGTTTGAAGACCATTCGCCCGTGGACAAACGCTTCAAGAAACCAGTGGTAAAGGGCGTTATAGCCAATGTTGTCTGCGCCGCAATGCTCGGCGGCGACGAATATCCGTCGACGGCGATAGGCATAAACCTGCCCAACGCCGACTGGATTAGGGCACAACACGGCAGCAAGAGCGTAACCATAGGCAACCTTACCGACGCTTACAACAAGGCGGCAAAGGGCAACGGCTTCAGAGAAGAGTTTGTTGTGGATGAGGAAACACGCCGACTGACAGACAAGTACGGCGACATTTGCGACGACCTCCACACCGACCTCCACGAATGTCTCGGCCATGGTAGCGGACGACTTCTGCCCGGTGTTGACCCCGATGCGCTCAAGGCCTACGGCAACACAATAGAAGAAGCGCGTGCCGACCTGTTCGGCCTCTACTATCTGGCCGACGGGAAAATGGTGGAACTCGGACTTGTTCCCGACAGTGAAGCCTACAAGGCTCAATATTATGGCTACATGATGAACGGCCTTATGACACAGCTTGTGCGCATAACGCCTGGCAACGATATAGAAGAAGCCCACATGCGCAACCGGGCACTGATAGCCCACTGGGCGTTGGAGCACGGCGGCGGAGCTGTGAAACTGGCAGTTCGCAACGGCAAGACATACGTTGTAGTCAATGATTACGCACGGTTGCGCGAGCTGTTCGGCCAGTTGCTCGGCGAGATACAGCGCATAAAGAGCGAGGGCGACTATGCTGCCGCCCGCGAACTGGTAGAGAAATATGCTGTAAAGGTAGACGCAGACTTGCACAAGGAGGTGCTCGACCGCTATCGCGGCCTCAACATCGCTCCATACAAAGGCTTTATCAATCCGGTGATGGAACCGGTGAAGAACGCCGACGGCGACATCATCGACATACAAGTGAGCTATTCAGAGAGCTATTCACATCAGATGCTTCGCTACAGCAATGACTATGGCACTCTGATATAGAGCGTTTCAAAGAGAACGGCCATGGAACAGGTTCTTCTTTGCCCTTGGCTAAGTTGGCTTAGTAGGGACGTGCGTCCCCGCCGTCCCCTTGGCTAAAAAAGTCTCGGTTCGATAAGTCGGGAGCGGGGACGCACGCGCCTACTAAGTTTGCTTGGTAGCTCCTATGCCACCAAGCAAATCCTACAACTGCTACTTCAGTTCAAGTTCTTTCTGCATCCGGATAATCTCGTCGCGGTATTGCGCAGCCTGTATGAAGTCGAGTTTCTTGGCAGCATCCTTCATCAGGCGCGTAAGATTGTCGATATTCTTCTCTATCTGCGGCCGCGTCAGACGTTCCACTATCGGGTCGGCAACCATAGCCCTCGCCTCAGGTTCAACGTAGGCCGACGCAACTTTCGCCGTAGTTTTGTTCCCTTCGTCACCTATCTCCGTGCGCAGAGCACTCTGCTTCGTTGCCTTTACTATCTGCGTAGGCGTTATGCCGTGCTCCTCGTTGTAGTGCATCTGCTTTATCCTGCGCCGATTGGTCTCATCGATAGTCTGCTGCATACTGTCGGTTATCGTGTCGGCATACATTATCACCTTGCCGTTGACGTTGCGTGCGGCACGTCCGGCAGTCTGCGTCAAGCTGCGGCGACTGCGCAGGAAACCTTCCTTGTCAGCATCAAGAATAGCCACAAGCGACACTTCCGGAAGGTCAAGTCCCTCGCGCAGAAGATTGACGCCGACAAGAACGTTGTAGACACCATTGCGCAAGTCGTCGAGTATCTTCACCCGGTCGAGCGTAGCCACGTCACTGTGTATGTAGGCGGTGCTTATTCCGTGATTCAAAAGATACTCTGAAAGCTCTTCTGCCATACGCTTTGTGAGAGTTGTAACGAGCACTCTCTCACCTTGTTCAATGCGTTCGTTGATTTCAAAGGTAAGGTCATCAATCTGGTTCTCGCTCGGTCGCACCTCTATCTCGGGGTCAAGCAAACCTGTGGGACGTATGATTTGTTCCACAACCACGCCGTCGGCCTCACGCAACTCATAGTCGGCCGGAGTTGCGGAGACGTATATCACCTGGTTTACCATTGAGTTGAACTCATCAAACGTGAGCGGACGGTTGTCGAAAGCGGCTGGCAGACGGAAACCAAACTCCACGAGATTCTGCTTGCGGGCGCGGTCGCCACCATACATGGCATTGATTTGCGGCACACTGACGTGGCTCTCGTCAATCACCATGAGATAGTCTTTCGGGAAGAAGTCGAGCAGACAGTAAGGCCGCTCGCCGGGATTGCGACCGTCAAAGTAGCGCGAATAGTTCTCAATGCCGGAACAATGGCCAAGTTCCTTAATCATTTCCATGTCATACTCCACCCTTTCCTTTATGCGTTGTGCCTTGATTGGATCGCCCAACTCGGTGAAATACTCCACTTGTTTGGTCAAGTCGTCCTGTATGGACCTTATGGCCAAGTTGGTCTGTTCCTGCGTTGTCATAAACAGGTTGGCCGGATAGAGCTTGTATTCCTCAAAACTGGCCAGTCGGTCGAGCGTCACAGCATCCAGTTCCTCTATTGAATCAATCTCGTCGTCCCAGAAAGTAACCCTCAAGACCACCTCGTTGTAGGCCATAGCAACATCAACAGTATCGCCCCGCACGCGGAAACTGCCGCGCTGAAGATCCATGTCGTTGCGCACATACAGAGCCTGCACCAGCCGGCGGAGCAACGCATTGCGGTCGAGAATCTGTCCACGGTGCAGCTCAATCACGTTTTCGTGCATGGCCACGGGACTCCCCATACCGTAGATGCAGCTCACGGAAGACACCACGACCACATCCTTTCTGCCCGACAACAGAGCGGAAACGGCGCGGAGACGCAGTCGGTCAATCTCCTCGTTGATGGCCAAATCCTTTTCTATATAGGTGTCCGAGGCCGGCAGATAGGCTTCCGGCTGATAGTAGTCGTAGTAGCTGACATAGTATTCTACCGCGTTGTCGGGGAAAAAACCTTTCATTTCCTCATACAACTGCGCAGCCAGAGTCTTGTTGTGGCTCAATATTAAGGTAGGACGGTTGGCGTTGGCTATCACGTTAGCCACGGTAAAGGTCTTTCCGGAACCCGTCACTCCAAGCAGCACCTGCGACTTGTCGCCCCGCTTGAGTCCCTCGGAAAGTTCCTTGATGGCCTCCGGCTGGTCGCCGGTTGGCTTGTATTTCGAAGTAAGCACGAATTTGCTCATGGCGCAAAATTAGTCATTTGCCAGACAACAAACGTGAAAAGAGACTGTAAAAACGCTATTTTGAGGTACTAAAGACTCGTAAAGGTGTATGAATACGAAAAACGGACGGTCTCCAATCGTTATGGAAATCGTCCGTTTTTCGTGGTCAACTGTTTTTGTTGACTGTCAAATGTCAGCGGTTAAACGCCGTCGTCATCATTGTCTTCACCAGCTTTGCCTTCCTCTTTGCCACTAAGACTTTCTGTGGCATCGGCACCACTGGTGTCCAACTGAGTATCGCGCGATATGGATATTTCGCCCGAACGTGACACCTCAACTACCAAGGGAATATATTCGTCAGTCTGCGGATGGCACACGCTCGCAGCAAAGCGCAGACGTGAACCCTCAATGCGGTCGAACACAAATCCTTCAAGTATGCCAGTGCGGCGGTAGTCATCGTCAAGCGCAGCATTAAAGGAAGTCTTGGTGAATGTTTTTTCAAGGAAAGTGCTGCCGTCACTGCGCCTTATGCGCAGCGTGATGGCGTTGTCGACAAACTTCTGGCCCGTTTCGTCCTTAGCCATCGGCAGACTGTTACAGGCAGTACGCCTGATTTCGCAGGCGAAAGAACCTCCTGCCCAGTCGATGGTCTTGTTCTGACTGTAATCCTGCATACGCACAGGCGACGAAATCTTGGGTTTTGCGGCCTTGCGGGTTATGATGTCACCCGTGTTTTTCTTCTGTCCGCACCCAACAAACGACGCCGTTGCAAGAGCAAAGGCGAACGCTATAAATGTAAATCTCATCTGTTTGAGTTATTGGTTTACCGCACAAAGGTAATAAAAAAAACAGTTCCACAGGCGTTTTGACTGGGATTAAGGCTTTGCCAATAGCCATTGACGCTGCAACCACTACCCTATCCTATCGTTTCTCCATGCCGAACCGGCGGTCTTGAAGTGTTGCAAATACACCTTGTTTTAGGTGGGTTCTATAAATTACCACCGTAACAAACAACATGATTACGTTTTGCCGTCTTTTGGACTCTTTTCGGTTCATATCGCCACCTCGTTCGG
>CAVGKZ010000082.1:28854-32858 GCA_963630025.1 bacterium
TGTACTCGAAAATAGTCTCAAAATCCAGCAAAGCTAATTTATAGAACCCACCTTTATTTTGTCATGTAATGAAAAAAAACTATTTTTGCATAGGATAGACTGCACTCGACAATCTGAAAGCACGCTTTCATTGCACTCGTTTGCACTGTCTTCGCCCTTTATTTGACAAACCAATAACGATAAATCAATAAAAGTATGAGTTTGAAAATCGTTGTGCTTGCAAAGCAAGTACCTGACACACGAAATGTGGGTAAGGACGCGATGACAGCCGAAGGCACGGTGAACCGCGCCGCGCTGCCCGCAATCTTCAACCCCGAAGACCTTAACGCCCTGGAGCAGGCTCTGCGCCTGAAGGAGCAGAACCCCGGCTCGACCGTTGGCATACTGACCATGGGGCCTCCGCGCGCAGCCGAAGTGATAAGACAGGGACTATACCGTGGAGCCGACACCGGATGGCTGCTCACCGACCGCCTGTTTGCCGGAGCCGACACACTGGCCACATCATACGCCTTGGCCACGGCCATAAAGAAGATAGGTGGCGTTGACGTGGTGATTGGCGGCCGCCAGGCCATCGACGGCGACACCGCACAGGTGGGTCCGCAGGTGGCGCAGAAGCTCGGGCTGTCGCAGGTGACCTACGCCGAGGAGATAGTGAAGTGCGAAAACAACCGCCTCACCATACGCCGCCACATCGACGGAGGCGTGGAGACAGTGGAGGCGCCCATGCCCATCGTGGTGACGGTGAACGGCAGCGCGGCTCCGTGCCGTCCGGCCAACGCCAAACTGGTGATGAAGTACAAGCGCGCCACGGCTCCCATGGAGCGCACGGAAGACATGCCATACAAGGAGTTGTATGACGAGCGCCCTTACCTGACGCTCACGCAGTGGTCGGTGGCCGACGTTGACGGCGACCCACAGCAGTGCGGACTCAGCGGTTCGCCCACAAAGGTGAAGGCCGTGCAGAACATTGTGTTCCAAGCAAAGGAGAGCCAGACGCTCACCTCAAGCGACGCCGACATCGAGGGCTTGGTCAAGGAGTTGTTGAACGAGAAGATTATTGGATAAGCAAGGATGAACAACGTATTCGTATATTGTGAGATAGAGAGCACCACTGTGGCCGAGGTGTCGCAGGAGCTGCTCACCAAGGGCCGCAAGCTGGCCACACAACTGGGCGTGGAACTGCACGCCGTGGTTGCCGGAACGGGAATTAAGGGAAAGGTGGAGCAGCAGATACTGCCCTATGGCGTTGACAAGCTGTTCGTGTTCGACGGCGAGGGGCTGTTCCCCTACACGTCGGCTCCCCACACCGACATTCTCGTAAACCTTTTCAAGGAGGAGAAGCCGCAGATATGCCTCATGGGCGCAACCGTGATAGGCCGCGACCTCGGCCCCCGCGTGTCGTCGTCGCTCACGAGCGGACTCACCGCCGACTGCACCCAGCTGGAGATTGGCGACTACGACGACAAGAAGGCCGGCAAGCACTATGACAACCTGCTCTACCAGATACGTCCGGCGTTTGGCGGCAACATCGTGGCCACCATCGTCAACCCCGACCATCGGCCGCAGATGGCCACCGTGCGCAGCGGAGTGATGCAGAAGGCTGAGTATGACGGCAAGGCCAAGGGCGAGGTGGCTTATCCCGAGGTTGGCAAGTATGTTTCGGCAGAGGCTTATGTGGTGAAGGTTATCGACCGCCACGTGGAAGCCGCCAAGCACAACCTGAAAGGCGCAGCCATCGTTGTGGCCGGAGGCTATGGCGTGGGCAGCAAGGAGGGCTTCGACCAACTGTTCCAGTTGGCCAAGGAGCTGCACGGCGAGGTGGGAGCAAGCCGCGCAGCCGTGGACGCCGGATGGGTTGACCACGACAGGCAGATAGGCCAGACGGGCGTCACGGTACACCCCAAGGTGTATATAGCCTGCGGCATAAGCGGACAGATACAGCACATCGCCGGCATGCAGGACTCTGGCATCATCATCTCGGTGAACAGCGACCCCAACGCCCCCATCAACGCCATCGCCGACTATGTGATAAACGGCACCGTCGAGGAGGTTGTGCCCAAACTCATCAAGTATTACAAGCAGAACAGTAAATAAAGAAAAGACCATGGCAAACTATTATAGCGACCATCCCGAGTTCGACTTCTACCTGAGCCACCCGGAGATGAAGCGGATTGTTGAGCTGAAAGAGCGCAACTTCGCCGACAAAGACACTTACGACGACGCACCCGTTGACTTCGACGACGCGATAGAAAACTACAAGCGCGTGCTCGACATCACTGGCGACATTGCCGCCAACGTGCTCGAACCCAACGCCGAGGACGTTGACCTTGAGGGCCCGCACCTCGTTGACGGACGCATGCACTACGCCGCAAAGACTTACGACAACATCGACGCCACGCGCAAGGCCGGACTGTGGGGCATATCGATGCCGCGCCGCTACGGCGGACTCAACATGCCCATCACGCCCTACTCCATGGCTTCGGAGATTGTGGCGGCCGCCGACGCCGGCTTCCAGAACATATGGTCGCTGCAAGACTGCATAGAGACGCTCTATGAGTTTGGCGACGAGGAGCAGCGCAAGAAGTACATACCGCGCGTTTGCGCCGGCGAAACAATGTCGATGGACCTCACCGAGCCTGACGCCGGCAGCGACTTGCAGCGCGTGATGCTCAAGGCCACATACGACGAGGAGGGCAAGTGCTGGCGCCTGAACGGCGTGAAGCGCTTCATCACCAACGGCGACAGCGACATCCACCTCGTGCTCGCGCGCTCTGAAGAAGGCACGCGCGACGGTCGCGGACTGTCGATGTTCATCTACGACAAGCACGACGGCGGCGTTACCGTGCGCCACATTGAGCACAAGCTGGGCATACACGGCTCGCCCACCTGCGAGCTGGTGTACAAGAACGCCAAGGCCGAACTCTGCGGCAGCACACGCCTGGGACTCATCAAGTATGTGATGGCGCTGATGAACGGCGCGCGCCTGGGCATCGCCGCACAGAGTGTTGGCGTGAGCCAGGCCGCCTACGACGAGGCCATCGCATACGCCCGTGAGCGCAAGCAGTTTGACACGCCCATCATCAAGTTCCCGGCTGTGTTCGACATGCTGGCCCGCATGAAGGCAAAGCTCGACGCGGGTCGCAGCATACTCTACCAGACGGCACGCTACGTTGACATATACAAAGCCCTCGACGACATCGCCCGCGAGCGCAAGCTCACGCCCGAAGAGCGCGCGGAGCAGAAGAAGTACAGCCGCCTGGCCGACGCGTTCACGCCGCTGGCCAAGGGCATGAACTCGGAGTATGCCAACCAAAACGCCTACGACGCAATACAGATACACGGCGGTTCGGGCTTCATCATGGAGTACAAGAGCCAAAGGCTATACCGCGACGCGCGCATATTCTCCATCTACGAGGGCACGACGCAGCTTCAGGTGGTGGCCGCTGTGCGCTACATAAGCAACGGCACATATCTCGGCATCATCAAGGAGATGCTTGCGAAGGAAGTTGCCGAAGAGCTGAAGCCGCTGAAGGTGCGCGTGGGCAAGATGGTGGAACTGTATGAGAAGGCTGTGGCCTACGTGAAGGAGGCCAACAACCAGGAGATGCACGACTTCCTAGCACGCCGCCTCTACAACATGACGTGCGACATCATCATGTCGCTGCTCATTCTTGAGGACGCCACACGCGCTCCCGAGCTGTTCCAGAAGAGCGCCAACGTGTTTGTGCGCCTCGCCGAGGCCGAGGTGATAGGCGACGCCACATACGCAACGTCCTTCATTGCCGAGGAATTGCCAAACTTCCGCGCAGAATAAAGTCTAAACGTTGCTGAAGGTTTCCTTACGATGGCTTCGACAACAGCAATATACGGGGGGGGTGTATCAAAATGCCACATCCCAATGCCACAATCGAGTAGGAGGAAAACGAAGTAGTTTTCTTCCTACTTACGCTTTCCGACCTCTCACACCACCGTACGTGCCGTTCGGCATACGGCGGTTCCTATTT
>CAVGKZ010000083.1:0-25623 GCA_963630025.1 bacterium
CCAACGACCCCGAGATTACAAATCACGTGCTCTGGCCAACTGAGCTAAAGAGGCTTTCTTTGCAGCCGTTCCCTTAATCGGTTACGGTGTGTTGGAAAACGGCTGCAAAGTTAGGCATTATTTTTGAACTGCCAAAACTTTCGCAGTTTTTTTTCAATAATCTCGCGATTTTTCTTTGTATTTCTGTAGCTGAACCTTCATAGAGTCCACTCCGAGGTCAATACTTTCCTCGAAAGTGTCGCTCACCTTTTCCACAAAAAGAGTGTTTCCAGCCACCGTTACGGTGATGCTAGCCTCCTTATTGTTGGCCGTAGCAGGTTTCACCACCTTTAATTGCACCTCTACTTTCTTTATGTCTTCGTATGATTTCTCCAACTTGGCGATTTTCTTTTCGATAAACGCCTGTAGCTTTTCGGTAGCGTCAAAATGAATTGACTGGATCTTGATTTCCATAAGTTGCCTCCTTTTTAAGGGTTATGCCCGCGGATGGGCGTGTTTATAAACTCGTTTCAACTGTTCAAACGTCGTGTGCGCATAGACTTCTGTAGTCTTCACGCTCTCGTGTCCAAGCAGTTTTCTTATACTCTCTATCCCGGCTCCGTGGTTGAGCATGGCCGTTGCGAAAGTGTGACGCAACACGTGCGGACTGCGTTTCTTCAAGGTCGAAACCATCGAAACGTGTTTTCGCACTTCGTACCTCACCTGGTCGGAGTTCATCCGACGGCCTTTTTTCGTAACAAACAATGCGTTGCCTGTCCTCACTACACTGTCATCGCGCACCTTTATATAAGTTGCGATGGCCGTCGCAAGTTCTTCCCCGAAAGGAATCACGCGCTGTTTGTTTCCCTTTCCTCTCACCTTCACCTGCCGCAACACCATGTCTACGCTGTCATCGTCAAGCCCAGTAAGTTCGGAAAGTCTCATGCCCGTTTCATAGAACGCCGTCATGATTGCGTGCGCACGCACCCCTTGAAAAGAAGTGTCGTCCGCTTCCGTTCCGTCGACCAACCTATCAGCCTCAGTCTCTTTCAAGAACTGCGGCAACGGTTTCGCTGTCTTCGGACGTTGGATTCTCTGCGCGGGATTCTTGTCTACGAGTCCCGTCTTGACAGCATAACGGTAAAAAGTGCGCAACGCACTCAGTCGTCTTCCGACCGAAGTGGCGACATTGCCCCTGTCCATCATACTCTCCATCCAGCCGCGTATCATATCGGCATCGGCTGAAAGCAAATCCACACCGCTATCGGTTTCCGCTATATACACCTCAAACGCTCTGAGGTCATCAGCGTAGCTCTGCACCGTAAGAGGCGATTTATTGCACTCATAGCGCAGATATTCGCAGAACTTCCCGATTATCATAATTGCGTTGCTCCGGTATTTATTCGGCAACGAATTTACGGAGATTAATCCGTACCACCAAATTTCGGGAGAGATTTTTATTCTTCCTCTGCCCTCATTTTCTGTACATAGACGGCGTGTTCCATCTTGAGTCTCTTCAGAACAGACGGTTTGTCATACTGCTGACGTGCGCGCAATTCCTTAATAACTCCGGTCTTCTCAAATTTTCTCTTGAACTTTTTGAGAGCTTTCTCGATGTTCTCGCCTTCTTTTACAGGTACAATAATCATTTTTTGTTTTTGGTTTTAAATTAAACTTAAATACTCCTTTTGCGCAGTGCGCAGATAAAGAGCGGCTGCAAAATTACTGCTTATTTGCCAATGCACCAACTTTTTACGTATTTTTTTGGTCTTGTCATCATAGTATGGTATGGGAGCGCCGCACCTCTTGCTGCCTGTGCAAATCACATCATGCAGTTATTTTACCTGAACTTAACGGTTGCAATAGTTTGGAGTATTCGTTTGTTAGTCGTAACTTTGCAGCGAAAGGGTGCACATTGTGCGTCCTGAAAATTTTAGTGGTATTGCGTTTGCAATTTGTTCGGATGTCTTGAAAGCCTGAGAAACTTTTGAATGCATATATCTGAATAAGTCGTGAATGCCTACGCTGAGCGTGGGCTTGACTTATCAATATGCAGGGTTTTCTCAGGGCCTCAAGACAAGATAAGTGCTGGTCCGCGCTTTTTCTTTGTCTTGTGCGTCCCCATGAGAAACACCCTTCTCCGTCAAGTTTGTTTACGCTAAGATTTTATTTTTATGGCAAAACTGTTTTCCGGCACAGCCTCGGGTTGTGCCAATTCTGCCGGCATGGGTGTATCCCGTGCCAGCAGTCTTGACGTATTGAAATGCGCTGCGGCGTTTTTCGTGGTATGGATTCATTATGGGAGCGGATGGCTAAGTCCCATAGTAAGGTGTGCAGTCCCGATATTCTTTGTCATCACGGGATATTACTATCCGATGATGGAGGAGAAAGGCAATTTTTGGAAGCACATCCGAAAGCTCCTTGTGATGGTGATTTGCGCCTCGGTTCTATATGGAGCATACGACCTGCAGCACCACATAAGGCATGACACCGTGAACGTGTGGATGAATGCTTTCCAGTTAAAGCGCATCATCAAGCTGGCGGTTGCCAACGAACCTCTGTTCGGCTTCCATCTTTGGTACCTCTTCGCTGTTCTTTATTGCCTGATTATCTTTCATTATGCCGACAAATGGCGGTTGACGAAGTGGCTGCGATATGCTTCGCCGTTATTGCTTTTAGTTCTTTTCTTTAGCAATTTCAAGCCAATACCGCATATCAGCACTCGCACTTTCCTCTTTATGGGGTTGCCCTGCATGATGATTGGCCGATGTATTCGAGAGAACAACGACAAGACCTTCCGTTTCTTGTCGAACGAGCGATTCCTGTGGATTTTTACATTCGGCTCACTCCTTTTAGCGTACGGGGAAATGTTTCTGTTCCGCACCATATATCATGACAGAGGAGCAAGAGAAATGTACATCTTCACCTTGCCTGTATTCCTACCCTATTTCTATTGGGCATTGCGCCATCCACGGTTCGGAGAAGGTTCATGCATAGCAACAATCGGAAGGGAATACTCCGCCGACATCTATATATTCCACGTGTTAGCGG
The DNA here is from genome assembly GCA_963630025.1 of bacterium. Classification (GTDB taxonomy): domain Bacteria; phylum Bacteroidota; class Bacteroidia; order Bacteroidales; family Bacteroidaceae; genus Prevotella. The sequence continues at coordinate 3,031 of CAVGKZ010000083.1, forward strand.
CCACATGGTTGTCACACTTCCTTGAAAGGGATGCGGCACTGTTGGTCAAAGCCGCTTATCCTTTCATGGTATTCACCATCAGCCTGTGCGTGTCATGGCTTTTTAATCGATTGCTGAAATGGATGAAGCGATGTTGGAAGCTTCAGTAGGTGACGTGTCCCCGCTCACATACTAAATTCTTCCTGCTCATCCCACAACTTCATAAACGACAGTGTCAAACTCTTTTTCTTTAGTTTTTGGCTATTGACTGCTTGAAAAGTGGTACATTTGCGGCCAATGTAATAAGGTTTTCAGAAGTCAAATATAACAGACTATTGGAAAACAACATAAAATAAGGTACGCAATCATGTGGAAATAAGAATCATCTGCCGCTGACAAAGATTATAACGACAACGGCACTAACATTTAAAGAGCCGCATCCGTCAAGATTACGGATGCGGCTCTTTGCATTATATATTAAGGTACGTATACCTTATTTGACAGTCACTTTCTGGCCGTTCACGATATAAACTCCGCGACGCAGGAGCTTGGTTGAGGTGAGTCCCTCGCCCACGAGTTTGCCGTCAAGAGTATAAACGTTGAACTTTTGGCCGTCGGCCTTCACATTGTCTATTGCCGTTGCTATCGAAGCAGACACTGGAGCCGACTCACCGTCGGTGTACACTGCACTTACTGCATACATACAGTTTTCGTCGGTAGCACCTGCGTCAACATACTTCAAGGTCTTCGTATCAACGGTTGTAACGAATTTACCGTCGCGGTAAACGTTGTAGCCTGTCAGTATGCCGGCACCCGACTTGTAGGTCACGTCGTCGATGGCGAACACATAGCCGCCCAGCTCAGTGATGTGTCGGATGGCGAAGTGAGTGGCTCCGGCAGGCACGTCGAAGCTAATTTCCGTCCACTTGCCGCTCTCCACGGTTTCAGTCTTCACGAGTGTGAAGCTTGCCGTGTCGGTGTCTGTGGTAGAATAGAGCAACTGGAATGTTTCCGGATAGTTTTCCTCGCTGTCGCTCTGGTTCATAGCATAGAACTTTATGGTCTGTGCCTGACCGTTGAGGGTCGGGCTGATGAGCCAGTTGTCCGCATCTGTATAGCGGTAGTCGCCGTCCTCGTTCTCAACCAAGCTGTATACTGCTGCGACATACTTGTTGCCTCCGTGCGGAGCAAGGTCGGGATAGATTTCCGATACGCTGTCACCTCTAACCACTTCAAAAGCGAAAGGAGTGCCTACGTTGCCATAGCCGTCGGGGAAGGCATCGCCAACCTGCCCCTCGTCGCCGTCGAAGCAGGTCCAGTCGCCGAAGTTGTCCATAGTCCATGAGGTGTAATCCTCAAATCCGTCGGTCACTTCCTTTTCCTCTATAGCCGGAGCAGCCCATGCCAACAGTATTCCATCGCCAGTCTTGCGAACGGCAACCTCCGTAGGAGCGGGCTTGGCCGAACTGATGAGCGAAACGGTATCCGTGTCTTCGTTGTTCGACTCGTCCTTGTCCTTGTCGTAAATGACCGTGGCAGTGAGGATAGCCTCGTCCTTTTCGTCAAAGATGGTTGGCGTATAGTCTATGCTTACGGTGTCGACCTCAAACGGCTGCAGCTGCTTTGTAGTCTCTTTGATGGCTATAACCTTGTTGCCTTCGGTAAGACGCACACTGTAACCCTCGGCCACATTCTCGCCAAGGTTGGCTACAATGACACTCACCGTGCCCTTGTTGCCCTTCTTCAGCTTCTCGGGAGCAGTCATCGATGCAGACAGGTCGTCAGAATATACCTGACGCACAACTATGTTGTCGAGATACAACATTCCCTGACCGGTTGCATTGAAGCGAACGACCACATATTTCTCGTTGGCGAAATCTTTCAGCGATACAGTGCGCGTCTGCCATACACCCTCTTCAACATTGTTGTCCTCCAGAGACACCCGGTCCACCGTAGTCGCCGTTCCGTCCGGCTTACGCACCTCAACCTGCATAGCTACGCGAGCGTCGGCCTGGCCACTGAAACTATAGTACAGCTTGGGATTGTCAGCACCAGCCAGAGCTATCTTGCCTGAGCCGAGCGCAGCACCATCCTCACTTCCTTCAAACACAGCAGCACCAGGTGTTCCGTCTTCCGACGGAATCCAGCTGTACGGTTCCCATTTGGAGTAGCCGGGATTGTCCTGCCACCACAGTCCGTTGTCCAGCAGACCGTCGTTGAAAGTTTCAGTGAACGGTATGCTGTAAGGTTCACCCACCACGACAGTCGGGCTGACGCTATAGAAAGCCTGACCCTTTTCACTCTCCGGCTGGATGTAAAGACAGAATATACGCTGATCTCCCTCGTTGGTGTCCATGGTGATTGTGGCAGAATTTGTACCGGTGACGGTAGCCATCTTTTCGCCATACGAGTAGCCAGAGTATTCATCGTAGTTTACATCGTCGTACAGATTGTACTTTATCGTAGCGGGATTGACATAGCCACCGTTCTTTCCGGTGGTCACGGCGTCCCAGCTTACAGTGATTGACGAACCGTTGTCTGCCACCTTGATGCTCGAAGCGTCAACCGTTGCAGGCACGTCAGTACCAATGAACGCGCTCTTTGTGGCCGACTTGCGCCCCACTCCACTCTCGTTGTAGAGCACCACGTTGTAGCTGTATATGGTGTCCTTGTCCACCGTTTCGGTGAACTCCTTGCTTACGCCCGGCGTGAGACCGCTGTCAAACGTCTTCACCAGTGCACCGTCGCGGTACACTTCAGCCTTAGACACCGCAGAGAGCGTCTTGCCGCTGATGGTCGTCGTAGGCAGAGTGAAGCTGACTGTAGCGTCGAGTTTGCCCTCCGCATTGGGCTTAACGACGAAGTTCTTCACCGAGTCGGGAGCTTCAGTGTTGGCTCCAGTGCTTACATGCACGCTGTAGAGCAGCAGGTTGAACCTGTTGGCTTCGCTCACTGCGTGGAACGCAATCCTGATGTCGCTTGACTCTGCGGGGATGATATTGGCCGAGAATTCCTTCTTTTCAGAGATGTCTGTAGGTTCAAGCAGTGTGCCGGTGTATGTAGTCGGGTCGTCGCCCACGCCATATTTCACCTCAAGCCTCTCCGGGTCGAAGTCCGTATCCATAGAAGATGTGGTGAACGTCACGGTGTATTCCTTGCCGGCTTCCATCTTGATGGCCGGCGTGATGAGCCAGTCGTCAGCCTGGTTGTCCAAGTTGTACACATAGGCAGCACACTGACGCTCGGTGTGATAGCCCCATGTGGAGTAGTCGTCGTTGGCATCGATGATAGTCATCAGGTCGAGCGACGACTCATCGGCGAAGTCGTTGTCGTATGGAGGTTGCACTGCAGGGCCTGCCACAACCTTGCCACTCGTGACCTCATTGCTGCGCTGGTCGCCGTTGACGGCCACCACTCCATAGCTGTAGGCGGTGAGTTCCGTGGGGCTGACAGTCTCGCTAAAAGTAGTTGTCGTGATACCTTCGGCCACAACCTTCTCGTCGGGATAGCGCGTTACGTCGTATTTCAGATTGCCAATGTAGCCCTCGTTGTATCCTTCCGTAGGAGCATCCCATGTCAGGGTCATCTCTCCTGTGGTGCTGTTGCCCTTCAAAGAAAGGTTTTCCACCGGGAATGTCTGGTCGTAACCTATGTACTGGCTTGCAGTAGACTTGGGACTGCTGCCCACGCTGTTGGCCGTTGTCACCACAAACTCGTGGGTGCCGCTGCCGCTTACGGTCACTTCCTTCTCCACTGCGCCGCCTGCTGTGGCAGTGCCATCAGCCACGGCTTCGCCGTCGACCTCTATAGTATATGTAAGGCTACCGCTAAGTTCACCTCCGGCAAACGTTTTGCTCGGAGCGGTGAATGTCACCTTGCCCGTGAGCGATGCACCCTCGAAGTTCAGAGCGATGTCTTCTACAGCTGCCGGAGCACCGTCTTCTGCTGCAGGTTTCGGTATGGTGAGAGCCAACACCTGTTCGCCACCCGGGAACATGCCCACTTCGGTAGCCGCTCCAGTGGTCAGATCAACCGTGTACAGAGCCGAATAGAAGTTGGCGTCTATCGCAGCCCAGTAGAACGTATTGGTCTTCGGATCAATCTCACCGCTCTGCGAATTGGTGCTGCCGTCGCTTCTGGCCAAAGTCAGTCCTGTCGGACCGACAAGAGTTTCCTTTGCCGTCTGGCTGTCTATGCGATACAAGTTGCCGTCGCTGGCCACACCGTAGACAGTCTTGTCGGATGTGACGCCGAGAGCCACATACCGGTTGGTAAGGTCACCGCCAATCTTCGTGCGCGTCATGGTGTTGTAGTCTATTGTGCCGAAGACGGTAGGAGTGCCGGTCGTGGTGTTGTAGAACTGTCCGTACACCGTTCCGTCTGACGCTACGGCGGTCTCAGTAGCTATGCACGATATGTCGTCGAGACTTGAGTAGTCCTCCATGTCGCCTGTCTCAGCGTCAAAGACAAAGTGGTTGACGGACATTTCCGTGTCATTCGCATAGTAGTTTACCGCATGGAACTTTCCGTTTACCATCGCTCCACCACCGTTGGCGGCGAAGTCGTCGTTTCGCCACAGCAAGTTGGTAGTGATGTCGCTCGTGGCGTTGAATGAGTAGAGTCCATAGGCCATGTCGTCCCACTCGCCGGAGTACACTATGTTGCCGTAAAGTTCGCGTCCGTCGGGAGTGCGCATCATCGGCGACTTGGCCACCGACCGACTGGCTACAGCCGTCTTGCCCTTGGAAAGAGAAGTGAACTGGCTGTTCTTCTCGCCCAGGTACTTCACCGAGAAGAGCGACTTGTAGCGTTTTTCCAGCTCCATCCGCTTTGCCACCCGTTGCGACGGCAGAAGCTTCTGCTTCACTGTCTGGCGCAGGGCGGAGTGCGGCACGCGCAAACCGTGCTGTGCTCCAGCCGACAACGGAGACAATGCGGCAACTGCCATTGCGACTGCAACGGCAAACGATTGTCTTTTTTTCATAAGTATCAATCTATTTTTACCTTAAGAAATGGCAGACTTGCAACTAACAAGAACAAGTCAAAAGGGCAACCACCAAGCCGCCCGACGCTTGTCCGCGTCAAGACTTTCTTCACCTTAGTGCCGCCAAAAAACATCAGGAGCCATCCTCAACGCACGGCAAAGGTAGACAAAATTTTCAAACTGCGGTGACTTTTTGACGAATAATACACCACCCAGAAAGACATTTAGCAAACTCCAACGACCACTAAGCGAGCTTTTTGTCACCACCGAACAACCGTTTTCAGCGTCACCGTCTGCCCCACCCTGCGCCCGAGGCCGCCCAACGCTACCGTCCGAAGTCGCCCCTCAGCGTGCGCTTTATGCGGCGTATGGCCTTGGCGAAGAATGAGTTTGTGCGCGCATAATACCTTACGTATGCCATACGTGCGGACTCGTTTTCCTCTATGGGCGTTATCTTTTCCACAGGCAACTCGCCCATATACAGGTCGGAGGCATACAGTCCGCCGCCGCCGCAGTTGGTGCCACTGCCGTCGAAACCTTCGTTCTGCACCAACGAGCGACCCACGTTGAGCGAAAGGATGTCGGAAAGAAAAAGGCTCGCGTTCCACCTTATCGCCCACGAATTGTTCTTGCCCTCTATCTGGCGGCGCAGCATACGAGTGTAGCCGTAGCGTCCGTTGAAGTCGAAGCGGTAGGTCAGCTTGCGGTCTTCCAGCTCTTTGAGCAGCGCCTTTCCGTCGGGATTGAAGTGCGCCCAGGCCCTTTTCCACGTGGCCCAGCCCCAACTGCCGGTCCATTTTATCAAGAATGTGTCGGGCAGAGACGCGTCTTTGGTGAAGTCGCACGCCTGAATGTGACCCACACGCGGCTCGTCCTTGTATGTCTCAAGGGCGTTGTTCATAAACGCGAGAAAGCCCGGAGCGGTCACGAGGTCGTCTTCAAGCACAATCACCCTGCCGAAACGCTCCACGATGGTGCCCACGCCGTCTATCACATTGCGCGCCAATCCCCAGTTTTCGGTGCGTTCAACAACCTCCACGGTTTTGAATCCGTCAACATTGCGGAGCATACGCCTCACCTCATCCACCGCATCTTGGTCGTCGGCAGTGCGTGCGGCGTCGGAATAGACAAACAGTTGACTGTCTGAAGCCCCCACGTTGCGCTTCAAGGCGTCCAGGGTGTTGCGCAAGTGCGTCGGTCTGTTGTATGCGAAAAGCAGTATCGGTGCGTGGTTCATCGTTGTATTGTTTCCTTTCTTTATGGCGGTTTCTGTAAATCATCCGCCGTGTTTCTGCTTGTAAGGGTCGGTCTGACTCATGCAAAGTCAGTGCAAACGAGGGCAATGAAAGTTCACTTTCAGATTGCCGAGTGCAGCCTGACTTATGCAAAGTTAGCAAATATTTTCATACCTCCGGCACTTACAGCCCGTAACTATGCCACTTACGCATCGTAAATGGCATGTTTACGATGCGTAAATGGGGCATTTACGACCCGTAAACGGCACACTTACGCCTAATGGCCATGTAAAAGTCAATCATATTTCATCGTCATGCACCCAAAAGACCAATCGAACGGCAGTTATCCAAATTGTTTTTGCTTCGTCTCTGATATTTTTCGTACCTTTGACTTACCGAAACCACTTGCTTTATCGGCAATGTCGCAATACTACAACTAAAAGTTGAAGTCGTATGAACATAATCAAAAAGATAAAAGGGAAAATATTACTACCGTTCAAGGACGTTGTCCGTTCAATGGAGTTCACCCAACGCAAAGTCGTAATAGACCAAAACATGCTCTTTTCAACGGAGTCTGGCATCACTACCGAGCGGTATTGCGACCACGACATCATAGTTTCGCTCACCACCTATGGCCGTCGCATCCATAGCGTCTATATGGCAATCGAGTCGGTTATGGAGCAGACAATGAAGCCCAACCGTATTATTTTGTGGCTCGACCACTCCTTTGAGGGGAAGCGGCTGCCGGAATCGCTCAACAAACTGCGCAAGCGGGGGCTGGAGATAGCCTATTGTAAAGACATTCTTTCCTACAAAAAACTGATACCGACATTGGCAAAATATCCCGATGATGCCATCATCACCGTGGACGACGACGAGATATACGACCCCAACATGTTGGAAAATCTCATTGCGCCCTATCTGGAAAACCAGCGTGCCGTATACTGCAACCGCATGCACAAGATGACTTTTGACAGCAACGGAAAGCTTGCTCCCTACATCAAATGGCAAGGTTCGTGTTCCGAAAAGGGGTTCAGCAACCTCTATTTCCCCACAGGCATAGGCGGAATCCTTTATCCACCTCATTCGCTGGACGAGGAAGTAAGCAACGAAAAGGTGTTTATGGATATATGCAAGCATGCCGATGACGTATGGTTTAAGGCCATGTCGCTCAAGAAAGGCACCCCGGTATGCCATGTGGAAACGTTTCACCCCGAAGGAGATGATTACGTCGAGATCAGGGAGGTGCAGGACACAGCCCTGTGGCTGCTGAATTGCAACCAGTCGGCAAACGACAAACAGATAGAAAATGTGTTCACGAAATACGGTCTGTATAAGCTTCTGGACAACCATGCCGAATAAAAACAAGCTGTGCGGCAATGCGCTTTGACCCAACAACCAAGGAAACTGACAAGATGAAGAGAACAGGTACTTTTACGCTCGTGCCCTTTGGCGGACTGGCCAACAGAATGTATGCCATAGCCTCGGCCTACTGCACCTGCCAGACAAACGGCAGTAGGCTCAGTGTGGTGTGGTTCAGAGAATGGGGAATGAAGGCTGACTTTTGCGACATCTTTGAACCTTGGACGGAAGACAAGGCCGCCATACGTGAGGCCAATCCGACAGACTACATCGTGAACGACCGCCCCCGCCAGCGCAATTTCTATGCACCAAAGCTCGTGCAAAGACTCGTTTACGACAGAAGAATTTATGAAGACTGCGTGTCGCAGCTGCGCGACGAAGGCTTCGACTTTGCAGGATGGAGCCGCGGCAAGCGGTGCTACCTCGTCACGTGCGTCAGGTTTGCGACTATTCCGGCGGAGATTTGGCACAAGCTTTTCCGCCCAGTGAAGCCCGTAATGGATGCCGTGGAGGCCAACTGCTCGCGGTTTTCGTCCTACACCATAGGCATGCACATACGCCGGAGCGACAACCGGGAGGCCATAAAGGAAAGTCCCACGCATCTGTTTGTGGAGACCGGCAAGAGGGAAATCATCCTGCATCCCGACCTAAAGATATTTCTCGCCACTGACAGCGATGAGGTAAAAAAGGAGATGAGGGACGCTTTCGGCGACAGAATAATCACGGCAGAAGCACCGGCGTCGCGCGAAAGCATCAGCGGAATACGTGACGGACTGGTGGACCTGTACACTCTGTCACGCACAAACCATATCTACGGTTCGTGGTCAAGCAGCTTTTCACGCATGGCCGCAAGGATTGGAAACCTTGAACTGACCGTTCTCACCGTCAATGGTTGAGGTTTTCTCTCTTGCTCATATACCTTATATATTCTGTGCAGTACACTGGAAAGAGCAGGGCGCGCAGGTTGTTGCGCAGACAACGGCGTTCACGAACCCAGAACAGTTCGCTCTGGTTGCGCAAACAGAACAACGACAGCCACAGTGTGCTCCACAGCGTGCCTTTGGCCTGTGCCTTCAGCATACGTTTGGCCTTGTGTAAATCGGAGCAACCACCGCTAATGGCGGAGAGATAGCGAAGATTAAGCGCAGCGCGAGCCGCCAGTTCCGGCTTCAGTTCGAAGTAGAGACGGAACGACTGGCAGACGGTGCGCACCATATTGCCTACGGTATATCTGTTGTCCATGGGCTTTCCGTAGGTCGCCGCGTCGGCATGGCGGCGCTGGTTCACTATCTTCCTGTCCACATACAATATGCCGTCGTATGCCGCTGCGGTGAGGGCAAACACCATATCGTATGTACGCTTGGCCAAAAACTCCTCGTCGTGCGGAATAAGGTCTAAGAAGCGGCGATGGAAAAGCATGGTGTGCCCCGGAATGGCGTTGGCAAAGCACAGGCGAATGAGGCTGTAGTTGGGTATGCGCGCATCGCTGCGCACCTCCACCCTACCCTCATCTGAAAATGGCACAGAGCGTCCAAAGCATAAAAGCTTGTTCTCTCCCTCGTGCAGCAGGGCTTCCATCTGGATTTCTATCTTGTCCTTTTCCCACACGTCGTCCTGGTCTGACAGAGCTATGTAGTCGCCCGAGGCTCGCCGCATGGCCGAGAAGAAGTTGTTGTTGATGCCTTTGTCCGCCTCGTTGTGACACGCAGTGACGTTAGTGTAGCGGCTGGCGTAGTCGCAGAGTATGTCAAACGTGCCGTCGGTGGAGCCGTCGTCTTGCAGAATTATCTCGTGTATAGGGTATGTCTGGGCTATTATGGAGTCTATCTGCTCCCTTACATACCGCGCGCCGTTATAGGTACACACCACAATCGACACTTTTTGCACCGTCATATCCTTGCCGTTTTCCATCTTTCAAAGTTTTTCTTGTTCCTGTACTGTATGCAATAATGTGTGCTATCTGTGCAGCTTGCTCATAAGAAACTGCATAGCCTCATCAAATATTTTCACTCTCAGCACCTTCATCACGCCGAGATAGACCGCCGCAGCCACCGCTACCTTGACGGCAAAGCGCGCGTAAAGATTGTCAAACGGCAGCGATGCCAGCCACGCCACACCCATTGCCGCAGCCGAAATGGCCATAAAGGGAGCTATGTCGCACAGGGCGGTGAGCAGCCGCAAACCGGTTTCCTTATGGACAAAGTGCTGCCACACCGCAATGTAGAGCACGTTGAGACAAACATAGCAGCGTATCATCCACGCTATGCCGTAGTTGTGACTGAAGAAGATGACGCACAGTTGCAACAGACTTATGGTGATAGTGCTCCACATGAACACGTTTGACTTGCCCTTGCTCATAAGCAGATTGGAATAGAGCGTCACCACAGGAGCAAAAGCCCACCAAAGGCACAGCGTCTGCATGAGTGGCACGCAGGGAAGCCACTTGTCGGTGATGGTTATCACAATGAACTCCTGCGCCACCAAGGCCAGTCCGCCAAGTGCGGGAAAGGACAGGAATGCCGTGAAGCGCAGCATCTTCCGGAGCACATTGCACTGCCGCCCCCGGTCGTCGGCCACGCTGGCCAGCACAGGCTGCGCCACGCTGCTGGCAGTGCCGCTTATGAAGAAGCTGGCTATGGAGCACCACTTGTTTGACTGGGTGAAATGGCCCACCTCATCGACGGAGTAGAATTTGCCAAGAAGAGCGGACAGGAAGTTGTTGTTCACCTGTGTGAACACGTTTGTCAGCAACAACTTGCTGCTGAACGCGAACATGCCACGCAGAGGACGGAAGTCTATTTTGAACGATGGCCGCCATTTGGAATAGTACCAATAAGACACGTTTGTCGCAGCCACATAAACAATGTTCTGCGTGGCCAAGCCCCAATAGGCCATGCCGCAGTATGCCATGGCGATACCCACCAAGCCCGACACAATCAGCGCCGGCACCGTAGCCTTGGCGCGTTGCTTCACCATAAGGTTGCGGAACATATATGCGTTGTGGGCAGTGGCTGTGCTGGCGAAAAGAAAACCAAGGAAGACGTAGCGTGCCAGGGGTGTCAGCTCGGGCTTGCCATAGAATGCGGCGATGAGCGGAGCGCAAAAAAACAGCACGCAATACATCGTGAGTCCGCACAGAAAGCTGAACCAAAACACGGCGTTGAAGTCTTCGTGGCGCACTTCGCGCTTATTGGCGAGGGCTGCCGTGAAGCCGCTTTCCTGCAACGTGCCGGCTACAGCGGTGAATATGGAGAGCATGCCCACCATGCCGTAGTCGGAAGCGTTGAGCAACCGGGCGAGCACAATGCCGAAAAGCAGGCTGCACACCTGCACCATGCCATTGCTTATGCCGCCCCAAAACAGACCTTTAGCGGTCTTTTCCTTGAGTGATTCCATCGGGTTCAATCGCGTAACTGGCCGCAAAATTACAATTTATTCATTGCCGGACAAAGGGTTAAGTGTGGTTCTGTGTTTCTCAGACGTGAATAATCAGGTTTTTCCGTTAAATGTATAGATGGTATACAGTAAAAAGAGCAACATGACAAACTTAGTAGGCGATGCGTCCGAGAATGTTCGTTGTACTTTTGCCTTGAGGGGCGAGGACGCAGCGCCTACTAAGCCTTCCAAACGTGCCGAGCGGGAACACAGCACCTGCTACAGCCTTGTCTTCAGCGTGAGACTCTGCGCGGGCATGCTGTCAGAAGTGACCTTTACCGTAAATTCGCCGGCATTCTTTGTGGTTCTGACGATTGCTTGGGCACGTCCGTTGTACAGCTTTGGCGATGAGTTGCGGAAGCTCTCCATGTCGTTCGGACAAGCATTGCCGCAAGCGAGGATGCAGCCTTCGCCCTCAACGGAGAAGTTCACGGTGCGCTGAGAGTCATATACAACCTGACCGTCAGCGTCTATCAGTTCGGCTGTAACGTATGCCAAGTCTGCGCCGTCGGACACCAGGTCGGTGCGGTCGGCCACAAGGCGTATTCCCACCGGCGCGCCCGTGGTCTTCAGAACGAACGACGCTCCCTCTTCCTTGCCGTCATACTCCACTGCTTTCAGCACTCCAGCCTCGTACGGCACAGTAAAACCTGCCCAGAAGGTGGCCGATGTGGACTTCGTGCCAACCAGTTTGCCGTTGAGATAAAGGCGCACTTGGGGCGAGCGCGAATAGACATTCACGTTGACATTCGTGCCTTGTGCATAGTTCCACGTCCAGCTCTGGTGCTCCAGTTGCCATCCCCAGGCAGACACGCTCATGTGTGTGCCCGACGGAGCTGCCTCTTCCACAGCCATGGTGATGGGCTTGCGGTGCCACACCACATCGCGATAGTACGACTGCGGCTTCTTGTTGCCAATCAGGTCGATGTCGCCGCACCAGCCGTTGAACCAAGGCCAGCCCGGAGAGAAGGGTTGGTTGCCGCTCTTGCGGAACGAGGCACTGCCGATGCCCGACTCGCCCAGATAGTCCATTGCCGTCCAAACGAAATCGCCAATCACATAAGGATGCTTTTCAGCAAGCACCCAGTTTTCAGAAGCCCGCTTAGGATAGGTCTCCAATCCCACCATCACACGGTCGGGATAAGACTTGTGGTCGCTCTCGTATTTGTCGTAGAGATAGTTGTAGCCACCCACGTCGAGACTCTTGAACGCCAGTTTGCTGTCGTCGGCCCACGAGTGCTTGAAGTCGTCCCAACCGGGAATGGCGGCGGTGATGGCGCGGGTGGAGTCGAGCGAGAGGATGGTGTTGCGCAGCCGTGCCGCAGCAGCCTGTCCCTCAGCCGTTATTCTTCCTGGAATCTCATTGCCGATGCTCCACATGATGACCGACGGATGATTGCGGTCGCGAACCACCATGGTCTGTATGTCGCGGTCACTGTATTCCTCGAAATACTGGTGGTAGTCGTCGGGATTCTTTGCTCTGAGCCATTGGTCGAACGACTCGTCAAGCACCATCATGCCGATGCTGTCGCAGGCATCGAGAAAATGCTCCGACGGAATGTTGTGCGAGGTGCGGAGAGCATTGAACCCCTCGTTCTTGAGCAGCGCGATCTTGCGGTTCTCGGCTGCGTCAAAGGCTGCAGCACCCAACAGTCCGTTGTCGTGGTGGACGCAACCGCCCTGTATCAATGTGCTTTTGCCGTTGAGCAGGAAACCCTTTTCGGCGGAAAACTCCAGTGTGCGCACTCCGAAACGGGTGGCCAACTGGTCGGAGGTCTTGTTCTTGGCGTCCTTGACACTTACCACAGCACGGTAGAGATACGGACTTTCCGGCGACCAAAGTTGCGGATTGTCCACCTCAAGCTGGAACTTCACCGCCTCGCTACCGCCTCTCGCCACATCCACAGTGCGCTGGTCTGACGCCACGAGCTTTCCCTCCTTATTATATATAAGCACCGTCACCTCACTTCGCGACTTCTTTTTCAGCTCGTTCTTCACCGAAGTCTCCACATTGACCGTGGCCTTTGAGTCGGAAACGTCTTGCGTGTGGACAAAGTTTTGCCAACTGTCGAGGTGCACTTGCGGCACTTTGATGAGCCACACGTGACGATAGATGCCGGAACCGGCATACCAACGGGTGTTGACTCCATTGTTTGTCACCTTCACCGTCAGCACATTCTCCCTGCCCGGCTCGTTGCAAAACTCAGTGATGTCGAAGCGGAAACTCTGATAGCCGTAGTGGTTGAAATAGACCTGACGACCGTTGAGCCACACTGTGGAGTGGTTGTATGCACCCTCGAAGTAGAGCATGATGCGCTTGCCCTTGTCCTCCTGGCCGAGCGTGAACCTCTTGCGATACCATCCCTCGCCGCCAACGGTCTGTCCTGTGGAGTTGCCGCCCACACTGCTGCGCGAGAATGGGCCTATATGTTCACCACCGGCAGCCTCCGCAGCTTCTGTTTCCACGCTCCAGTCGTGGGGCAGCGACAGGGTTCTCCATGCGGAGTCGTCATAATCAGCATTGATGGCCTCGGCCGCCTGGCCATAACGGAATTTCCAGTCTTCATCGATGCACGACTTGCGGTCGTCCGCAGAGGCCGTCAAGACCGCTATCAACGAAAACAAGGCGGCAAAAACGGATTTTGTATTCATAAGCACAGTAGTTTTCATGTATTGTACAGTTTCAGGTAAAGGTTATCTTATGCAAAGGTACTAATAAAACGCAAACGAGGGACACACTATTTTTGTGTATCCCTCGTCAAGTACGCCTGCAGGGGGTCGAACCCTGGACACCCTGATTAAGAGTCAGGTGCTCTACCAACTGAGCTACAAGCGCATCTCTTTGCTGTTTTGCGAGTGCAAAGGTACACCTTTTATTTTATTCCGCCAAACTTTTCGACTTATTTCTTCAAAGAGCCACTAAAAAAAAAGACTGCATACATCTTCGCAAAAGATTGCATATATTTTTGGCGAAAATGTATGCAATCTTTGGCAAGAATCAATGCAATCTTTTTGAACGATGTTTTTTGCGCTTTTCAGCGCAACATGTTTCACATGGTGGGTTCTATAAATTAGCTTTGCTGGATTTTGAGACTATTTTCGAGTACATGTCGTCAGCGAGCAAGGGAGCAATGCGAGCATTGCGACCGAGCGAGGTGGCGATATGGACCGAAAAGAGTCCAAAAGACGGCAAAACGTAACCCATGTTATTTTATTGCTTGTTACGGTGGTAATTTATAGAACCCACCATATATCTTTTTTACCGACAGCTTTCTTCAGAACTGCCGCCACATCGTCAGCACAGCGCGAGTCGTTATAGGTAGTACGCGCCAACTCCAGTCCCCTACGCCCCATCTCGCGAGCTTCCTGCGGATGGTCAGTCATATAGTTGACCGCTTTGACCCAGCCTTCCACATCATAATAAGGTACGCTTATGCCGCAGCGCTCGGCATCGGCTTCAACAGGAAACTGCGGATTGCGGCTACATATCATCGGCTTGCCCAACGCCAAAGCCTCAACAACGGTGGTAAGACCGACAGTGTACTTCGACTCCTGGCAGCAGACAACCACACAATCGGCCCGGCGCACATGAAGAGAAATCTCATAGGGAGCAAGTCCGTCGGTGAAATGCACATGCACGTTGTCCTTTATCTCAAGCTCTTCAAATATCTTGTCATACCTCTGGTCGCCGTTTCGCCGACAGACGTATATTTCGAGCTTGGCTCCAGTAGCGTTGAAAGCCTTGACGAGCGTAGGCATATCGCGCAACTCCTTTCCCGTGGAAATAAACACGAAGTCGGAACCGGCCGTTTTGTCAGAATCGGAAAGTGAGGAGAAATCAACAGGATCCATGCCCCAATGCCCGAGGTGCATCCTCTCCGGACGCGCCTTGGCCGACTTCAGGGAGTCGTTGATAAGTTTCTGCGAAAAGAAAAACATGTGGTCAATGCCACGATAGAACAGTCGGCCGAGCCACTCGCGCCACGCTGACTTCGGAGTGACAATGGGCTGATGGTGCCATATCACTATCGGTTTGCGGTATAGTCCCAATGCGCGCAGCAGTATTATCAGCTCTATACCCCGGTAGTGGGTGGCATAGACTGCGTCAAAATGCTCACGGCACGAGAGTATCTGCCACGCATTGCGCAACATCATTCGCCAACGAGGCAGCCCGAGACGTGACTTGTGCCACACGACACCTATGCCATGGTGCTTCTCAAGCTTGGCCGCACCGTATAAATAATGTGGAGGAAACACGCCTTGGCGCAGCTTTTCCAGTATCAGTTGTATGTCCTGTGTATGGTAGAAATATACTTTCAACTTGCTGGTAATTGATTGTTCTCTGCAAATTTAGGTATAAAATGCGACTTAGTAGGGTGAAAAGAATAAGTTCCTCAAGTTCTCCCTGTATTTTAGGTGGTTTTGCCGGCTTCTTTGAAGGAACATAGCGGGCTATGCGACGGCAACGCAGCTGTAAGCGAGGTTCCAGAAACGTCAAACGCCCACCTTCCTCACTGGAAAGCGGGCGTTTGACGTATGTATAAAGTTGCAATCGGCATAACCCAATCCACCTGCGCGTCCGGGCTATGCGAAAGGCATGGTTAGCAAACCTTGCTGCCGGGCTTCACCTCACGCAACAAAGAGGTCACGCTGAGGTTACCGTCGAAGTTTTCTGCCGAGAGTATCATGCCCTGGCTCTCTATGCCCATGAGCTTGCGCGGGGCGAGATTGGCAATGAAGAGCACGTCCTTGCCTATGATTTCTTCGGGTTGGTAGAACTTCGCAATGCCGCTCACAATGGTGCGGTCGTTGCCAGAACCGTCGTCGATGGTAAACTTGAGCAGTTTGTTGGCCTTCTTCACCTTCTCGCAGTTCTTGATGTGACCCACACGGATGTCCAACTTCTCAAAGTCGGCGAAGTCGATGGTGGGTTTTATAGGCTCTGCCTTATACGAGGCGGCCTCGTTGGCACGCTTAGTGTCCTCAAGCTTCTGCAGCTGACGCTCTATGGCCTCGTCGTCTATCTTCTCGAAAAGCAGTTCGGGTTCGGCCAACTGGTGACCAGACTTAAGCAGGCCGGTTGATCCGAGCTGCGCCCAATCAAACTCTTCGATGTTGATGAGTCTTCTCAGCTTCGCGCTGCTGAACGGCAGGAACGGCTCGAAGGCGATGGCGAGGTTGGCCACAAGCTGGAGCGAGATGTATAGTATGGTCTCCACGCGCTTGGGGTCGGTCTTCCACACCTTCCACGGTTCGCACTCGGTGATGTAGCGGTTGCCTATGCGTGCGAGGTTCATCGCCTCCTTCTGGGCGTCACGGAACTTGAACACGTCGAGCAGTTCCTCCACCTTGCGCTTCACGTCCTTAAACTCGTTGAGGGTTTGTTTGTCGGTGTCGTTCAGCTCTCCGCACTGCGGAACCACGCCGCCCCAATACTTCTTGGTAAGCTGCAAGGCACGGTTGACGAAGTTGCCATACACGGCCACAAGTTCGTTGTTGTTGTGGTCCTGGAAGTCCCTCCACGTGAAGTTGTTGTCCTTTGTCTCGGGCGCATTGGCCGTGAGCACATAGCGCAACACGTCCTGTTTGCCGGGGAAGTCAACGAGATATTCGTGCAGCCACACCGCCCAGTTGCGCGAAGTGCTTATCTTGTCGTTCTCAAGATTGAGGAATTCGTTGGCCGGCACGTTGTCGGGCAGAATATAGTCGCCGTGAGCCTTGAGCATCACGGGGAACACGATGCAGTGGAACACGATGTTGTCCTTGCCGATGAAGTGCACGAGGCGTGTCTCGGGGTCTTTCCACCACGTCTCCCACGTGTCGGGCAGCAGCTCCTTGGTGTTGCTTATGTAGCCTATGGGCGCGTCAAACCACACGTAGAGCACCTTTCCATCGGCTCCCTCCACAGGCACTGGTATGCCCCAATCGAGGTCGCGGGTCATGGCGCGCGGCTGGAGATCCATGTCAAGCCAGCTCTTGCACTGTCCGTAAACGTTGGGGCGCCACTCCTTATGCCCGTCGAGAATCCACTGCTTGAGCCACTCCTGATAGTCGTTCAGGGGCAGATACCAGTTCTTTGTCGTGCGTCTTACGGGCTTAGAGCCGCTTATCGCGCTCTGCGGATTTATCAGTTCGGTGGGGTCAAGCTCGCTTCCGCACTTCTCACACTGGTCGCCGTAGGCCTTGGGGTTATGACAGTGGGGACACTCGCCTGTGATATAGCGATCGGCGAGGAACTGATGAGCCTCCTCGTCGTAGTATTGCTCGCTCTCCTTTTCGAGCAGTTTGCCCTCATCGTAGAGTTTCTTGAAGAAGTCAGAAGCCAGTTTGTTGTGGGTTTCCGATGTGGTGCGGCTGTATATGTCGAACGAGATGCCAAAGTCCTCGAAGCTCTTCTTTATCATTGAGTGGTAGCGGTCAACCACGTCTTGCGGCGTGATGCCCTCTTTCTTGGCCCTGATTGTGATTGGCACTCCGTGCTCGTCGCTGCCGCCGATGAACAGCACGTCCTGCTTCTTCAGCCGCAGATAGCGCACGTAGATGTCGGCCGGCACATATACTCCGGCCAAGTGGCCTATGTGAACACCGCCGTTGGCGTATGGCAAAGCAGCCGTCACGGTGGTGCGCTTAAACTGTTTGTTTTCCATTGTAGCTCTGTTTGTTTCGTCTTATTTGCTGCAAAGTTAGCACAAATTCAGCGTATTGCAAAATCAAGCCTCTGCCGAATGGACGCTTGCGAGTAGCAAAACACTAAGGAATGTCCTCCCTTTTATTTCTCAGAGAACAGCACCTGCACCACGGTTTGTCCTACCGCCTGCAACGCATTGCGGTCTATGTTGTCCATAGTGTCGTTTATGGTGTGCCAAGTAGGGCCGAAACTGCTCTGTTGACAGTCCGGATAGAACGGAATGATGTCCACAGTGGGTATGCCGGCCACCTCGTTTACAGGCACATGGTCGTCGGTTATCATGCCGCCCTCGGTGGTCGGGAAGTAACTGCCATAGCCAACGGTCTGTGCAGCCGCCCAAACCTTGTCGACAATGCTCTGCGCAAACTGGCGGGAATTAAGCTCCTGATAGAACTGTGCGCCCTGTGCACCCACCATGTCGAGCAGTATGCCGAAGCGTGCGCTGTAGTTCGGCTTGTGCGGATGCTTTGCCCAGTAGTTGGCACCCAACGCCCAGGTGTCGCTGTCGTCCTGTTTGTCGCTCCACTGCGGCGTTCCCCAGTCCTCAGCATCAAAGCATACAAAGTCTATACCGATGTTCAGCGAGTCGCAACCGACCAACAGACGGGCTATCTCCAGCATCACCGCCACACCGCTCGCACCGTCGTTGGCCGCCATGACCGGCTTTTTCCAGTTGGCACTGTCGGGGTCGTTGTCAGCCCAAGGACGACTGTCCCAGTGGGCGCACAGGAGTATGCGGTCGTTGAGCTGCGGTTTGTAGCTCGCCACGATGTTGGTGCAGTGTAGTTTCGTACCGTCCCAGCCGCTGATTGTGGCTTTTTGCCCGGCCACTTCAAGGCCATACTGCTTAAACTTGGCCATCAACCACTCGCCGCAACGGTCGTGAGCCTCGCTGTTCATGGTTCTCGGGCCGAACGAGCACTGCGCCGCGCAGAAGGAATAGGCACTGTCGGCATTGAACTCCGGGCCTACCTGCTGGGCGGTTTCGCCGCCGCCGGCCGATGTTTTCTTCGAGTTGCCGCAGGCCATGAGCAGTGCGGCTATTGCAAACAATAGGGTCAGATGTATTCTCTTCATGGTTGATATGTAAAATAAATGTTTTTTTGATTCCTGAGAATCGGTTGTTTTTGTCTTAAGAAACGGTTGTTTGGTTTTGGAAAAACTGTTTCCGAATATCGGAAAAGCAGCATTTTCAAGCCGAAAGAATGATTATTACGGGGAAGTTCAGCTGCCGTCAGACACTTCCGGCAGCCTGTACTTTCGCCATAAGTCGCATGAAATTGCCACCCCAGATGCGCTGAATGTCGGCCTCGTTATAGCGTTTGGCGAGCAGCATCCGTGTGAAATTTATCACCTCCGACGCATCATTGAAACCGCGAACGCCACCGTCACCGTCAAAGTCGGTGCCTATTCCAACATGTTCAATGCCCATTATGCGTATGGAATGGTCAAGATGGGCGATGGCATCGAGCACGGTCGCCTCGCCATCGCTGCGCAGGAAACCGTGATACAACGTGGTTTGGGCAACGCCGCCGGCCTTTGCCAAGGCACGCATCTGGTCGTCAGTAAGGTTGCGTGGGTGGTCGCAGAGGGCGCGCGAACTGCTGTGGCTGCAAACAATCGGCTGCTCGCTGATGTCCAAAGCGTCATAAAAACTCTTCTCCGAGGCATGACTGAGGTCAACCATTATGCCTTGACGGTTCATTTCGCATATCGCTTCCGCTCCGAAACGGCTCACTCCGTTGTGGGTACGACAGCCTCTTGCACTGTCGCAAAGGTCGTTGTCGCCATTGTGGCACAGCGTGATATACACCACACCACGCTGGGCAAAGTGCTTGATATTGGCGAGATTGCCGTTGAGAGCGAGTCCGTTTTCGATGCCGAGCATAATGGATTTTCGCCCATGACGCTTGTCTTCATACAGGTCGGAGGGCGTTCGGGCTATGCTTACATAGTCCTTGTTGGCCTCCACCTTAGCTTCTATTTTGTCGAAAATGAGTTCTGCGTATTCCGTAGGACCTGCAACGGGGAAGTCAACCTTGGAGGAAAACGTCTCGCCGGGCTTGGGTTGCGGCAGATAGGCCACCATTATCGTGGCGTTTTGCCGTCCTTCGGTCATCTTGTGCAAGTCTACCTTTATCCTCGGGTCACGGCTGCCGAAGTCAACGCCTTGCGGAAAGAACATCGGAGTGTCGCAATGGGTGTCGAGCACGAGCAACCGGTCGTGCAACCGGTTGGCCTGGCGGAAGTGAGCCGACTGCTTCACGAGCCACTGAAACAGCGGCAGACCGTCGTCCAAGCATTCAGGATGCCACTGTACGCCCATGATTGACTTGAACTCACGGCTCTCAATGGCCTCGATGAAACCGTCTACGGACGTTGCTGTAACCTTGAATTTCTCGCCCGTTTCGGCCACCACCTGATGGTGAAAGGAGTTTACGGCAATGGAGCTTGTGCCGTATATGGAGTGGAGTATGGTGTCGCTCTCTATGTTTACCGTATGGGTTGGTTCGCTCCGGTCAGCATCCTGACTGTGCTTCACCGTGGCCTTAGGCTCAATGTCCTGCTCTACCCTACCGCCAAGAGCCATCGCTAGCGTCTGTATGCCGCGGCAGATGCCGAGCATAGGTATCTGTCTGTTGTAGGCCAAACGCGTGATGAGCAGTTCGGGGAGGTCGCGCTCACGGTTGATGGAGTGCAACTTTGGCGAGGGTTCTTCGCCACAATAAAGGGGATTGAAGTCGCCTCCGCCGCTTAGCAACAATCCGTCTATGCGGCTGAGGGTATTGACTATGGTGTCGGTATCGGCCGATGGAGGTATGATGACTGGCACACCTCCTGCCTTGATTACCGACTTATAATAGGTTTCGGCGAGCTTACATTCAAGTTCGCCGTAGTTGCCCGTAATGCCTATGACGGTTTTTTCCGTGGCTTCGGGAAACGAGGCATACACGCCATCGAGACGTTTTTGCCAATCGAAACGATCCATCCGTGTGTGTTATTCCTTGTCTGTCTTGACCGGTATTTCGCGCTTTATGCTCTGTTCGAGCGAAATCAGCGTCTCTGTGGCCACCACTCCGGGTATGCCCTGCAGTTGTCCGTTGAGCAAATCCATCAGTTGTTCGTTGTCGCGGGCATAGAGTTTCACGAGCATGGTGTAGGGGCCGGTGGTGAAATGACACTCCACTATCTCCGGGACGTGACACAACCGCTCCACCACATCCTTATACATGCTGCCCCTTTCGAGCGTTATGCCCACATAAGTACACGTGGAATAGCCAAGGCTCTTGGGGTTCACGTCGAAACCGCTGCCCATTATCACTCCACCTTCTATCAGGTGTTGCACCCTTTGGTGTATGGCTGCGCGTGACACTCCGCACTCTGCGGCAACGTCTTTGAACGGTATTCGGGCGTTTTTCGACAGAATTCCGAGTATTTTCTTGTCAAGATTGTCTATCTTTTCCATATATATGATTTTCGTTATTTGCGCTTTCCAGTATTTTACATATTGAAAGCAAAAGTAGTCATTTCCATCGTAATGGACAATAACAAGGTGTGTTAATTTTACAAAATGCCGCATAATGGTTGCCAAATCGCCCCATTTTGAACACAACGAATGGCGCACAAGAGGGTTGATGCCACTCCTGTACGCCATTCCTTTTGCTGTTTTCATGCCTCACGAACGGTCTTCTGCGACGACAATGCCACCGTCAGAACCGTTCAAAAGCCGCTTTTATTTCTTTGCGGCAGCGGCTTTCTTGGCTGCCTTGAGAGCCTTCTTGGCAGCGGCCTTGGTAGATGCCACTGTGCCAGAAGTCTTTTCCTTTGCGTCAGACTTGTCGGTTGCAGCGGCCTTCTTGGCAGAATTCTTTATGCCAACAAGCTCCACGTCGAACACCAGTGCCGAGAACGGTTTAATCTGTCCCATGTTGCGCTCGCCGTAAGCCAGCTCATAGGGGATATACAACTGCCACTTGCTGCCCACAGGCATCATGGTCAGAGCCTCGGTCCAGCCTTTTATCACCTGCGAAGGACTGAACACTGCCGGCTTTGAACCGTGCTTGCTCGAACTGTCAAACACCGTTCCGTCAACGAGACGTCCTTCATAGTTCACCTCTACGCGGTCGCTGGTTGTAGGCACAGCACCGTCGCCCTTGACAATCACCTTGTATTGCAGTCCGCTGGGCAGCGTAACGACGCTGTCTTTCTTGGCGTTTTCGGCCAGGAACTTCTGTCCGGCCTCACGGTTGGCACCATACAGCTTTTCGTCCTTCGCCTTGCGGTTGCTCTCGCGCAGGTCTTTGAACGCTGCTTCAGCCTTGCCTGTGGTGAAGTGTGTGGTGTCGTTGCTGAGTGCATCGGTGAAACCTCTGTACACAATGTTCTCCACTATTGAGTCGGGAGTGTCGGTAAATTCGGTCTTCATGCCCTTCACCATCTGTCCTTTGAGTCTCGATGCGATGTTCAGTCCTGCGGCATAAGCCTTCTGCTTGGGGTCGTCGCCCTTCTGAATCATCTCGTTGAAACCGCGCATGAAGTCGGCCATATAGGCGGTGTCAACACCTTCCGACTGTACGAGATAGGGTATGAGACCGTTTGTCATGCTCACTCCGGCCACATAGCTCAGTGTGTCCGACGATGTTTTCAGCTGCACCGGAGCCACAGTCTTTGTCTTTGTGTCTGTCTTCTTTTTCTTCGGGGCGGCATCGGCTGTGCTCAGCACAGAAGAGGCCATTACCGCCATAGCAATCAATGCTAACTTTTTCATGATCCTGAGTTTTTTATCAAGGGTGATTCTATAAATTACCACCGTAATTTTGTTTAATGTTGGGTGATTTACGTTTTGTCATCTTGTGGTCTCTTTTCGGTCCAATCTGTCTGTTCGTTCAGTCGTATAGCTCGCTATACTC
>CAVGKZ010000084.1:0-13846 GCA_963630025.1 bacterium
CGCCCTTTCTCTTTTCGCAAGCAACTTCCATAAACGACAAAGATTACCCAGAAGTTACCGTTAAAAAGTCTTTAGCGGCATTTGAGCGAAAATGAAGGAATTATGAAGGAAACAAACGTAACCGAAAGCACTTATCCCACTATAAGTTCTGTGGTATCAACGTGGGAACAATTGAAAGTTTAAGAATAATACCTATGTTGAATATCAGACACTTATGCAAATAGTATAGGTTTAGCGTGGAATCGCTGTTGTCCATTCCACCTGCCGAGGCTCTCGCATTGCCTATCAAAGTTGAACAGACAACGTCAGAGCCCACGCGGATATGAAAAATCAAGCCGATGCGGAATACCAATGCAGAAGACACCGCACCACAACTGGCACAGTGACGACTTGCACAGGAAACCGTACGTGACTGATATAATCACACCCGGGACATCTACCGTTGCTAAGTTCAAGACAATAATTCCGTGAATTTGCTAGATTCGATGGGTCTCAAACAGAGCGTCAAGTAAACGCCTTTATTATGTCGTGCCTCTTTTACCCACCCAAAACTCCTTATTTGCAGGGTTGAACCCTCAAAAAGGCTCGGCGTGCGCTGAGGCATGGACGCTGCGGCATAGTGTGTTCACGACACAAATCGCCGGATTGTCCGATGGCAAAGGTATTGTATTTTTCTGAACAAACAAAGGAAAAGAAAACTAAATGTTTACAAACAAGGCTTGCAAACATGTGCATCGGGTTTCGCTATATGCCGTACTTTGGCCTGTACTTTGGCATAAAGTACTGGGCTAATCATGCCTTTTGGCGGCTCTAATCATGTCTTTTGGCGACCCGAAAGGGGGGCGGTTGGGCTTCGTTTCTTTGCAGAAGAAGCCAAATCGGCTCCAGCCTTGGCGTCAGCGCAGGAGCAACGCTTCGGCGAAGTGGTGGATTATGATGCCGGCCGTGACCGACACGTTCATGGAATGTTTGGTGCCGAACTGCGGTATCTCAAGGCATCCGTCGCAGATGTCTACCACTTCCTGATGTACGCCCTTCACCTCATTGCCGAGAACTACGGCGTAGCGATGGCCGCAGACGGGGGTAAACTTGTGGAGTTTCGTGCTGTGCTCCACCTGCTCCACGGCAAGCACTTCATAGCCGCCGGCCTTCAGACTGGCTACGGCTTCGACAGCTGAGTCGAAGTGACGCCAACTGACGCTGTCTTCAGCTCCCAGCGCTGTCTTATGAATCTCCGCACAGGGCGGAACGGCACTTATGCCGCACAGACACACTTCTTCTATACGGAAAGCGTCGCCAGTGCGGAACACGCTGCCCACGTTGTACATTGAACGGACGTCGTCAAGCACCACCACAAGCGGCAGTTTGGGGGCTTCTCTGAACTCCTCTACCGACAGTCGCTGCATCTCTATAGTTCTTAGCTTCCTCATAGTGCGTGCAAAGTTAGGCAAAAACGCACGGCGAACAAAGAAACCGCAGCCGGTTGTGAGAACCAACTGCGGTGTAAGTAACAGAATAACTAATATTTTCAGAACAACTAAAAGCGATCGGAAGCCGCGCGACTACTGCACCGTCAGCTCGGTCGTCACTGCCTTCAGCCCCTTGACCTTGGCCACCACCTTCACCTTTCCGGCCTTGGCTTTTGAGCGAACAATGAGTTGGCAGCGGCCTTGATATGTTGTGCGGCTGTCGCCCTGCCACGCCTCGTCGCTAAGCATGTCGTCGCTGGCCACGCCCGCGTTTGTGCCCTGGCCGGTCACTTTGAAGTCCAACAGCACGGGGTCTTGGCAAACGTTGCCTTCGCTATCCACCACGGTATAGTCGAGATAGGCCAGGTCAAGACCGTCGGCCTTCATGCCGCTGCGACTTGCGCTTACCACGATGCGAGCCGGTTTGCCCGCCGTGCGCACCACGTCGTCGGCCACCTTCACTCCGTTGTTATATCCCACAGCGCGCAGTTCGCCCTTGGCGTAAGGCACGCTCCACACCAGTTCGGGAGCCTTGTCCCTTGGAGGCAGCTGTTTGCGGCCGAGGCTTTTGCCGTTAAGCAGCAGCTCTGTCTCGTCGCAGTTGGTCATCACCTGCACGTCGAGCGTGTCGCCGTCAGCGTAGTTCCAGTGTTCTTCAAGTGGTATCCACGTCATCTTCAGGTCGTTCCACACGAGCGAACCTTGCCCCTTGCGCGGCCTCGTCACTATCTTTGCCATGGGGGCGGCGGTGTAGAAGCTCTTGACGCTCTGCCCGAGCGGCTTCAGACGGTTGGTGAAGCTCACCAAACCGCGCACCCACCCCTTGGCCGGCCAGCCGAACGACTCGCCGATGTAGTCGGTGCCACCCCAGTAGAACTGCCCTACGGGATAGGAGTGGTCGTAGTTGAAGTAATCGTAGCCAAGGTCGCCCACGGCCAGCTCGCCCTCCATGAAGATCAGTTGGGGATATTTCTTGTGGTCTTCGTCCCAAAATTGTTCAAGATAGTTGGTACTTACAACATCGGTATAGAACTCAAACTGATGTGGGTCGGCACTGTTGAAAGCTCGCAGGTTCTTCTTTTTCGTCACGCAGCCGTAGCGATTGGGATACTGGCTGCACGTGGCCATGCGCGAGGGGTCGATGCTTTTAGCCTCCTGCAAGAGGCGCTTGAGCATGTCAACGCCGCCGCTTTGGGTATAGTCCTTGCGTATCTGCTGATAGGTTTCGTTGCCCACGCTCCACACAAACACCGAGGGGTGGTTGCGGTCGCGCCGCATCTGGTCGCGCAAGTCGCGCAGATGCAGTTCGCCCATCTTCGCCCCTTTGCCGTAGTAGCTGTCTTCCCACTTGTCGAAAAACTCGTCAACGATGAGCACTCCGTGACTGTCTGCCCAGTCGAGCACATACTGCGGATAGGCGTTGTGCGACAGCCGCAAGCCGTTGCAGCCCAAGTCGCGGGTAACGGCCTCAAGCCGCTGGTCCCATGCCGCCTTGAACGCCGCCGTGCCGAGAGGTCCGAGGTCGGTGTGCAGGCACACTCCGTTGACATACACCCGCTTGCCGTTGACCAGCAGTCCCTCGTCGGGAGTAAGCTCAATGTCGCGTATGCCGAAGACGGTCTCATAGGTGTCAGCCTCGGCCATTTCCTTGGCGGGCGACGGGTAGCGCGTGGTGTATACCTTGCTCACCGCCTTGTACAGTTTGGCCGCCCCGACGTTCCAAAGCTGCGGATTTGGCACGGCTATGCGCTGGCTGAAGGTGTAGGTCTCGCCGCCCTTAAACGGGGCTACGGCCTCTTTTGTGGCCACGACGCGTCCGTCGGGGTCTGTTATCTCCGTCACGAGGCGGCACAATACGGAGTCCTTGCCCTCGTTGGCCACGCTCGTCTCTATGGTCACGGTGGCCTTGTCGGTGCTAATCTTGGGCGTTGTCACGTATGTGCCGTAGCGCGCCACATGCACGGGGTCGAGCACATCCACCCACACGTCGCGGCTGATGCCCTCGCCGTTATACCACCGGCTGCTCTTCTCATAGGTATTGTCGTAGCTCACGGCAATCACGTTGTCGCCCTGTCGCAGCTTGTCCGTAGCGTCAACGGCAAAGTCCATGTAGCCGTTTGGGTGGTCGCCGTCACAGAGTTGTCCGTTTACATACACCTTGGCGTTGCGGTAGACGCCCTCAAACTCCAGCACGAGCCGCTTGCCCAGCCACTCCGCCGGCACTGTGAGATGCCGCCTGTACCATCCGCGCCCCAGTTTGCGGAAGCCATTGCGAGCACTTGCGCCGTCGCCCTGCTTGACAAACGCTCCGTAGACGGCCGCGTCGTGAGGCAAATCAACGGTTTGCCACTTCGTGTCGTTATAGTCTGGTCGCTCGGCACCGGCCACTTCGCTGCGCTGAAATTTCCATCCAAGATTGATGTTGTGCCGTTCCCTTGCCTCTGCGGCAAGGAAGCAAAGCAGCACAAGGGCTGCCGCAAAAGTTCTCTTTCCCATTGTCATTAGTAGCTTGTTTTAGTAGTTACGATATGCAAAGTAACGATTTTTACGCAAAATATTGCAAACAAGAAACATAAAAAACGCCCTTTGTATTGAAAACACATGCCGAAAAGCACTCAACAAGCCTGTTGATAACGCTATCAGACAGGGGCAAAAAGGAAGCCCTGTTGATAGACGCACAATAACTAAAAGCGTTTTCAACAGGGCTTTTCCATAAGGTTTTCAACACTTATGAACAGTTCTTTTCGCTTACTCCATGGTGAGCGTTATCACGTCGCCGGCCTTGGTGGCTATGTCATACAGATGCTCGCCTGGCATTGCGAGGCAGGCTTTCTCGACGACGGGCGTGTAGCCCTGTGCCGAAGTCTTGGTCACGGGCATGGTCCATGTGGCGAACAGAGGGTTGGGGTTTTCGCCCTTGGCCTCGCCCAGGGCGCCTTGGGTCGACTTCAGCGCGGTGGCCGTGCGCAGTCGCAGGTTGCCTCCGATGGTGCTCCTTATTGTCACTTTCTCTATGCGTCCGCTGCTCCACTTGAGGTCTTCCACCACAAAGCCGCCCACGGTGCGTATGCCCTTCACCTCGCCCTCGTTCCACTCTATGGGCAGAGCCGGCAGCAGGTGTACCGCCCCGTCGTGGCTTTGCACCATCATCTCGCCTATGCCGGCGGTGCATCCGAAGTTGCCGTCGATCTGGAATGGCGGGTGAGCGTCAAACATGTTGGGGTATGTGCCGCCCCCTTGTCCGCGTTCTATCGTGTCGGCCACGAGCGTGAGCTGGTCCTTTATCAGCTTGTAGGCGTGGTCGCCGTTGAACAGTCGCGCCCACAGGCACACCTTCCAGCCCATCGACCAACCCGTTGACTGGTCGCCGCGCTGTATCATCGACGTGCGCACGGCCTTGAAAGCCTCGGGTGTGCGGTAGGGCGAAATCTCGGTACCTGGGTAGAGTGCCCACAGATGCGACACGTGGCGGTGGTGGTCGTTGGGGTTGTCCCAGTCGTCGGCCCACTCCTGAAGCTGTCCGGTGCGGCCTATGCGCAGTGGGGTGAGCTGGAAGCGCATGTCCATGAGCGTGTCGGCGAAGCTGCGGTCAACGCCGAGTATCTCGGCTGCTGCGGCGGTTGTGGTGAGCAGGTTGGCCACAAGCTCGTTGTCCATGGTTATTCCGGCGTAGAGGTTCGACTTCACCTTCTGCTTTGGTCCGTTCTCCGGCGAGTTGGAGGGGCACACCACGAGGTAGCCGCTGCGCGGGTCCTTCACCATGAAGTCTACGAAGAATTCGGCCGCGCCTTTCATATACTTATATACAGAAGCGAGGTATTGCTTGTCGCCGTTGTATATGTAGCGGTTCCAAAGGTGCTGGCACAGCCACGCGTTCGACGTGGGCCACACCCCGCAGTAGGCCCTGTCGACGGCTCCCGTCATGCGCCACAGGTCGGTGTTGTGGTGTGTCACCCATCCTCGGCAGCCATACATCCGTCTCGCCGTTTCAGCTCCGGCCTGGCTCAGCTCGCCTATCATCTTCACAAGAGGCTCGTGCAGCTCGCTCAGGTTGCACGGTTCGGCCGGCCAGTAGTTCATCTCGGTGTTGATGTTTATGGTGTAGCGGCACCGCCACGACGGGTTCAACTTGGCGTTCCACTTGCCCTGAAGGTTGGCCGGTTGGCATCCGGGCTGCGACGAACAAATGAGCAGGTAGCGCCCGAACTGGAAGTAGAGGGCCACAAGCTGCTTGTCGTCGCTGCCGGCGAAGTCGCGTATGCGCTCTTCGGTGGTCTTCTTGGCATATTTGTTCTTGCCGAGGTCGAGGCTCATGCGGTCGAACTGCTCCTTGAACTTGGCCACGTGCGTCTGTTTGGCCTCGGCGTACGGGCGTGAGCTGTTCTTCATGTAAGCCTTTACACGCTTGCTTGGGTTGGCCGAGATGTCATGGTAGTTGACGAAGTTGGTGGCCATGGCCACGTATATCACGACCTCGTCGGCGTCGCGCACGGCCAGCTGATTGCCCTCGCGCGTGGTGCGTCCGCCCTTGTTCACCACCTTGGCGTTAACGAGGTAGCGCACCTTGCCCGGCACGTCGTCGGCGGCCTTGTCGGTTGTGCCCGTCATGGTGAGCGTCTGTCCGTCGATGCCGTACGTTGGCGATCCGCCGTCGGGATAAGTGAGCGACGCGTTGAAGTTAAGGCTCTTGCCTTTCGATGCCGTGTAGCGTATTATGAGCAGCTGGTCGGCAAACGAGGTGAACGCCTCTTCCTTATACTTCACGTCGCCCACGGTGTATGTCACCACCGACAGCGCACTGTCAATCTTCAGCTCGCGGCGCAAGTCTTTGTATCCCTGGTGGTCAGTAAACCTCACCATGAGGCTTCCCGCCGTCTGGTAGGCCGATCCGAAGCCCTTGCCGTTTGGTGCGAGCACCTTCTCGCCGGCCAGGTTTTGCGCCTCGTCGTTGCGCCCCTCGAATATCATTTGCCTTATCGTCTGTAGGTATTTGGGCGTTTCGGGGTTGTAGTTGTTGTAGGGCGAACCCTTGGATATGGTCTCCTCGTTTAGCTGAAACTCCTCGCCGATGGGGTTTCCATACACCATCGACGCTATGCGCCCGTTGCCCAGAGGCAGCGCGTCGTTCCAGTTGTGCGCAGGAGTGTTGTACCATAGGATCATGTCGCCCTGTGCTTGTGCCGGCAACGCCATTAGGGCTGCCACGCAGATGGATAGTAGTTGTTTCATGTTTTTTAGTGTTTTTTTGTGTGATATTGGGGTTAGGTAATGGTGAGAGCTACTTGCTCTTCTCCTTATAGCGGAACGGAAGGGCTGGCAGTCCGGCCTTGTTGGTGAGGTTTGGCTGTGCCGTCTCGTCCCAACCGAAGTTGAGCGTGAGCGGACTGTCCATCTTCTGACCGCTCACTATCACCTTGTTGCCGTCTATCCTCGCCTTCACACTGGCATATTTACCCTTGACCACGGCCACAAACCAGTCGGGGTCTTTGCCATTGCGCGTGACGAGACCGCCCTCGGCATTGTCAAACTCCACCACAACACTGTCGCCGTCTCTGCTCACGCTGCGCATCGTTGGTCCTTCAGCCACCACATCCGTGCGCCCATAGGTCTTGTTGAGAGCCAGCTTGGCCAGCCTTTCGCCCACTGTCCACTTGTATGGCGGATGTATGTCGCCGAGGTCTTCGGGTATATCGGTAGTGACCACCATGCCCGAACAGGGTATGCGCGACAAGCAGCTGGTCTGTGCTTCCCAGAAACGGGGCAGGTCTTGCCACGTCTTGGCCATGAGATCCTTGCGCCGCGACGAATAGCGGAAGGGCGAAATCTGCACGTAATAGAACGGCAGGAGCGTATCGGCCCACTCCTTGCGCCAAGCCTCAACCATGGCTTCCATCCTGTCGGCATACAACGAGGTCTCGCCTTTCACGAGGTTGGCCTCGCCCTGATACCACAGAAATCCACGAACGGTCATGGGTGCGATGGGCTTCACCATGCGATTGTAGCGGTTGCCGAGATGGCGCGTGGCAAGACGAGCCAAGCGCGGATGGCCTTTGTAGGCATCGGAAGGAGTCCAGTCTTCTATGGGGGTGCCGCCCCACGCCGTGGAGACCACGCCAACGGGCACCTTCAGACTATCCTGCAACGCCTTGGCAAAGAAGTAGGCCGCAGCCGAAAACGGGCGCAGCGACTCGCGTCCGAGGGTCTGCCATCCGGCTGTGGGCAGGGTGTCCTGCTTAAGGTCCTTGCGCACGTACATTATACGTATCAGGGGGTTGCAGGCCGCCTCATACTCATGCAGCAGCCGGTCGGCATCGCCTTTCTTGGGTTTGCAGTACTGGGGATGGTTGTTCATGGAGTATTCCATGTTTGACTGACCGCTGGCTATCCACACCTCACCCACGAGCACGTTGCGCAGACTCACGGTGTTGCCGCTGCCCTTCACCTCGAATTTCACTGGGCGTACCGACGCTTTGAGCGGCTTTATGGCCACGCTCCACCGGCCGTCGGCCGTGGCTTTGGTCTTGGCCTTGTGGCCTCCCACATTGACACTGACGCTCTCGCCACTGTCGGCGGTGCCCCAGATGCGTAGGGTCTTGCCCTGCTGCAACACCATATTGTCGCTGAAAACGTTGGCCGTCTTCACCTTTCCACTGGCTGAAAGCGTGGCCATGAGGCACAGAAGTGCCGCAAAGATAATATTTCTATTCATTAATTATATAGCTTTAGATTCTTCTTTTATCGTTATCTTGCCGCCGTTGGGGTTGAAGTCTATCACGGCCTTGCCGCCGTGCACCCTCACTGCGAGCGTGTGGCCGTCTTGTGTGGCAGTGACGGGCGCGGATGTGACTACCACGAGCGTGAGCGGATGGTTGAACAGCTTGCGGTCGAGTTTCAGTGTCGGGCGCACTATGGTCTTGCCCCTACCCCGTTTCACCTTGAGTCGCACCGCATCGCGCTCCGCCACATAGGCTCCGACGTCGCGCAAGGGAGCTATCCAAAGGCTGTCGCGCAGGCGGCACACATAGTCGAAGTGGCTCCACAAAACCTGCGGATTAGCAAAGGCATCGTAGCCCCGGGTGATGCCGTGGGTCATGCCAACGCCCCACTTGCCGTGCTTCAGCAGATTTTCCACCCACAACTGCAACCACAGGGTGTCGCGCTTCGACCCTATGCTCACCTGCTCCGTACGGGTAGTAACCCGGCCACGGCTGCAAAAGGCCACGGCCTCGGGCGTCTTGCGGTTGCCAGGATAGAAATAAGTGAGCGGAAACACGCCCACACTGTCGTGGATTGCGGTGTCGTTGTGCTCAACCTCATAGCGCAACGCCTCGCCCGACAACTTGGCTACGTTCTTGTGTCCCCATCCGTGGCTCGCTATCTCCTGCCCGTCGGCGGCCATCCGTCGCAGCTGCGCCCACGTGAGACAGGGTGTTCCCTTCATGTCGCGCCCCACCTTGCTGCCCACGATGCCAAAGGTGGCTTTCAGTCCGCGCCGCTTCAACTCTGGAAACACCCGCGTATAGTGCTCCTCAAGACCGTCGTCGAAGGTGTAGCTCACGGCAGCTTTGCGGTCACCATAGTATTTGGCCACGTGTATGTCGCATTGTGCTGTGGCGGCAACTGCCAGCATTGCGCACGAAATGGTTGTCAGTAGTTTGTTCATATAGTGCAAAGATAATGTAAACAATCGGAAATGAAACATATCCACAGCTTCCCGAAGCTGTAGCCCGTCTTCTGCAAATGTAGCCCATGAATGGCATTGCACAACTGTAAAATCATACACATATCTGTACTTTCGTCCGCGTTCGTTACAATAACTCGGCCATTTACGCATCGTAAACCGCCCATTTACGATACGTAACTCGGCCACTTACGATGCGTAAATGGCCGAGTTATGAAAAGGGGAATACTTATAATCTGCAAAACTAAGCGCATAATTCGGGGATTTTACCTATCTTTGCCTAAGATAGGCTGCGCTCAGTGGAGGAACTGATGGTCAGTTCTCTTTCCGGTTGTTTGCACTATCTACGCAAAAAGACAAAACGAAAAAGACTGATGAAGACAAACTATGAGATACGCTATGCGGCGCATCCCGACGACGCAAAGGGTTACGACACCGCGCGTCTGCGCCGCGACTTCCTGGTGGAAACGCTGTTTGCGCCCAACGAGGTGAACATGGTTTACTCGCTCTACGACCGCATGATAGTGGGCGGAGCCATGCCCGTGGACGAAGTGCTCACGCTTGAGGCCATCGACCCGCTGAAAGCCACATACTTCACGGAGCGTCGCGAGGTTGGAGTGTTCAACGTGGGTCATGGAGAAGGCATCATTACCGTGGGCGACGAGACCTTTACCATTGGCTACAAGGAGGCTCTGTATATAGGAAAGGGCGACCGCAACGTGACATTCGCCAGCGCAGATGCGCAGCATCCGGCCAAGTTCTACTTCAACAGCACCACCGCACACAAGGAATATCCCTGCCGCAAGGTGACCAAGCAGGACGCCATTGTGGCTCACATGGGCAGTCTGGAGATGAGCAACGAGCGCAACATCAACAAGATGCTGGTGTCGCAGGTGTTGCCAACGTGCCAGTTGCAGATGGGAATGACCGAGCTGGCCACGGGAAGCGTGTGGAACACCATGCCCGCCCACGTGCACAGCCGCCGCATGGAGGCATACTTCTACTTTGAAGTGCCCGACGGACAGGCCGTGTGCCACCTGATGGGGCAGCCGCAAGAGACGCGCCACATCTGGATGAAGGGCGACCAAGCCGTGCTCTCGCCCGAGTGGAGCATACACAGTGCCGCAGCCACCCACAACTACACATTCATCTGGGGCATGGGAGGCGAGAACATCGACTACGGCGACCAGGACTTCTACGACATAACAGACTTAAAATAACAAAACCAAGGCGGCACTTGCGGACACGGAAACGGAGTCTGAACCACTCCAACGCCTCGCTCCACATGCGCCACCCGCTAAAAAACCAAAAGCAATGGACACATTTTCAAAGAATTTCTCCCTTGAAGGGAAGGTGGCTCTCGTCACGGGAGCAGCCTACGGCATTGGCTTTGCCATAGCCGAGGCATACGCCAAGGCTGGCGCTAAGATTGCCTTCAACTGCCGTTCGCAGCAGCACCTCGACCAGGCTCTGGCCGACTACAAGGCCAAGGGCATTGAGGCCAAGGGCTACATCTGCGACGTCACCAAGGAAGACGACGTGAAGGCGATGGTGGAAGACATCGAGAAGACCATCGGAGTGATAGACATTCTCGTGAACAACGCCGGAATAATCAAGCGCATACCCATGACCGACATGACGGTAGAGGAGTTCCGCCAGGTGATAGACATCGACCTCAACGCTCCGTTCATCGTGTCGAAGGCCGTCATTCCGGGCATGATCAAGAAGGGACACGGCAAGATTATCAACGTATGCTCGATGATGAGCGAGCTTGGACGCGAGACAGTGTCGGCCTATGCGGCAGCCAAGGGCGGACTGAAGATGCTCACACGCAACATCTGCTCGGAGTTTGGCGAGCACAACATACAGTGCAACGGCATCGGCCCGGGCTACATAGCCACACCGCAGACCGCTCCGCTGCGCGAAAAGCAGCCCGACGGCAGCCGCCATCCGTTTGACAACTTCATCATATCGAAGACTCCGGCAGCTCGCTGGGGCACTCCCGAAGACCTGATGGGCCCGGCTGTGTTCCTCGCTTCCGACGCTTCCGACTTCGTAAACGGCCACGTGCTCTACGTTGACGGCGGCATTCTGGCCTACATAGGCAAGCAGCCCAAGTAAGAAAGCCAATCAAACGCCAAAACCGAAAGGGGCGGACATACGATATTCAGCGTCAGTCCGCTCCTTCCGGTTTTGGCGTTTTTATATGCGGTTAATGCACAGTGTTATATTGCACAACGTACCGCACTATATGGTTCAATGCACCGCTCCCTACCCTATTTGCAGCCGTTTTTGATGTTGCGCGGATGGTGCTCCAGTATCTCGCGGCGCAGGGCGGTGGTGTCAAGATGGGTGTAAATCTCGGTGGTCTCTATGCTTTCATGACCCAACAGTGCCTGTATCACGCGCAGGTCGGCACCGCCTTCAAGCAGAGCCGTGGCAAACGAGTGGCGCAACGTGTGCGGACTCACCACCTTTGTTATGCCGGCTTCAACGGCCTGACGCTTAATCATTATCAGTACCATGGTGCGCGTGAGGTGCGCCCCACGGCGGTTGAGAAACACATAGTCCTCCTCGCCCGGCTTTATGTTCATCTCGTTGCGGCAGAGAAACCAACGGTCGAGTTCGCCGATGGCACGCCCCGAGATTGGCACAAGCCGCTCCTTGGACCCCTTGCCGCGCACCCGCAGGTATTGTTCGTCCAGAAACAGGTCTGACAGGCGCAGCCCCACCAGTTCGCTCACGCGCAGTCCGCACGAATAGAGCACTTCTATTATGGCGCGGTTGCGGTGGCCCTCCGTTTTCGACAGGTCTATCGACTCCTCCATAGCGTCTATCTCAGCCTCCGAGAGCACCTCCGGCAGATGCTGGCCCGTCTGCGGCCACTCAAGAAACTCGGTTGGGTCGTCGTCGCGGTAGCCGTCGAGCAGCAGGAAGCGGAAGAACGAGCGCACGCCGCTCAGTATGCGGCACTGCGACACGGGGCCGATGCCTATGTCGTGGAGCGTGGCCGCAAACTGCTGAAGGTCGTCGAGCGTGGTGTCGAGCACACTCTTGCCCTCGCCCGATAGGAACACGAGTAGCTTGTCGAGATCTCTCGTATAGGCGTCCAGCGTGTTGGGCGAATAGTTGCGCTGCAACTTCAGGTAGCGCACATAACGCGCCACCACATTGCCGACGGCAGTCTTCTTGTCTGTATTCATGCTCCTTGCGTGTGATTTTTCCGCAAAGTTAGCATTAAAGAGCCGTTTCTACACCAATCCTGACGCACTTCTTTCAAGGTGATGGCGAAAGAACTACTAAACAAACATTAGGTTGACAAGGCAATCTATGACATAACGAACAACCTAATTCAAGACTACAATTGGGAATAGGCCAAGCCATAGATTTCATCTATAGCTCTAATATCTGGTAAATACATACATTAGTCCACATTCCATGTCGCTTCAGGATCACCTTCAAACACATCATCTATAACGTCGTCACTATATCCATTATAGAAACCATACTTTTCACCCGATTTTCCATAATAATCCCATTCATTGTAATTGTCATTCTCTTCAGAAATGAAGTCATCGTCTGTATCCTCCGCCATGTCAATAAGCGTGCAGCCTTCATCATCGGCCAACTCCTCAGCAAGACACTCTGCCATCATGTCCGCCTCGATGCGGTCTTTCTCCTGCTGCTCCTTATATTCATCTACGAGCCACTCCGTTTCCAAGTCAAACTTCTTTCCCTCTGCGAGGTTCTTCTTCTCTTGTTCCATAATTCGTTGTTTTTTATTTGTTGTCTTATCTATGTGTATATCTACTTTCTTTCCTTGCCTTGCGGCAGAAGGTCTTTGAACTTTTCGAGAAACGCGTTGACATCGCCGTTGCGCTCACCCTCCCTCGAATACTTGAACTTGACCGATCGAATAAAGCTTTCCATGAATTCCGCATCTACGCGCCCTGCCCTTGCATCGCTCAGGTAGAAGTTGGCGTTCAGGTAGAACACGCGATGCTCCTGCGGTATGAGCACTACATACTGGGCGTTCATCACAGTGTCGCCACGCTCCTTATACTCAAAGCCGATGAACTTGGCGGGATAGCCGTCAATACCCAAACTGTCGCCATCTATGCCAACGCCAATATAGCCATCTTCGCCCTGACCTGCAGAGGCATTCTTCGCACGTGCCGACTCCTTCGCGTTGATTGACCACTGCGCCGCTTCCGATGCGGTGGTTATGCCAAGTAACGATGTGGGGAAAAACGCCTTGACGAAGTGGAACCACACGTTGGACTCCTTGCAGTAGAAGTCCACCTCGTTGTTTATCGAGTCGGGGCCGCCCCATTTTGAATCATCATACATCCACCCCTTTGGCAGTTCTACGCTAAACGCGTCGTTGCTGTAAACCTTCGGTGTCAGCGTTGACTTGTCACGGCCTTGGCAGGCCATCGTGAATGTTGAAGCCAAAAGGTTGACAACGAGCAAGAGCAAAAGTTTCTTCATAATTCCGTTTCTTCGTTAGGTTGGTTAATGGCATTTACTTGCCGCAAATTTAGCGGTTTAGGCATTGCGTAGCAACAAAAGCAAATGAAAATAATTTTCGCAAGCCTTGCAGTTTCGAAAAAGACAGGCTTGATTTTTTTATTTTTCAAGTAGGCTGTCCAATTTGTTGTACCCACTTTTTAAGCGGAAAGTAAATTCCTTCGCT
>CAVGKZ010000085.1:0-63230 GCA_963630025.1 bacterium
CTTAGGCTATATGCCCTACATGATTGCCGTATCACTCGAAATGTCGGATGAACCTTATATCAATCTTTGTCGAAGATTGCATACATTTTCGGCAAAGATCGTATACATTTTCGTCGTAAATATATGCAATCTTTTCGCCCCAGCCTTTCCATCGCTCTTGCGGAAGGCTTAGTAGGCGCTGCGTCCACGCTGCGCCCGACGATATTTGTTTGACTCTGCCTTGAAGGGACGAGGACGCAGCGCCAACTAAGGCTAAACTAAAACCGTGGCACGCCACACCTGCTTGAGGGTTATGGCATACCACGGTTTAGTATTTTCGGGACAATCAGTCCGCCCTACTTCTTTATCTTATACAGACGGAAGGTCATGGCGGACAACTTGTCTTTAAGCACAGTGTTGGACTTGCCGGCTTCGCACTCCACCGTACCGTCTACGGGAACAATCTTGTTGGGGTTGTCCAGAGTGTTCTCCGCATCCATCTCGGTGCTTGTCAGGGTGATGGTCTGCGCCGTGCGCGCACCCTTCATACCTTGCAGGTTGAGGTTTATGTCCTGCTCCGACTTGCTGGTGTTGACCACCTTGACGATTACTTCGCCCTTGGTCTTGTCTACCACGGCACTTGCGAACAGGCCGTTCTGTCCGTCCTGACCGGCTACAGGCTTGCCACCCATAGTGAGCTGGAGCACGTTAGTACCCTTGTTCTGAGCATAGAGTTGCTGCACATAGTAGCTCACGGTCTTGAACATGCGCACGTTGTCATACCAAATCATGTCGGGACGCCACTGCCATCCCTCCACATGAGCAAGCAGAGGAGCGTAGGTGGCCATGTTCACCACGTCGGCGTTGCGCTCCAGATCGGTCATGAAGGCAGCCTCATAGAGCGATGTCTCGAAGTGGTTCCACTTCTTGCCCTTGCCGTGGCAGGCATATTCGCCGGCAAACACCTTTGGGCCTTTGCGGTCGTAGCTCTCATAGCGCAGACCGTGGCTGAGGAACCACTGCTCATTGCGATAGAAGTGTTCGTCCACGAGGTCGGCTTTCTGTTCCTTCATGGCCTTCCATCCGGCTTCAAACATCTTGCCTTCAGAGTCGGGACCGCTCGTTCCGATTATCTTTATCTTGGGATACTTTGCGCGGACGGCCTTCACAAACGGCTCAAGACGCTTGAAATAGAAGTCGCCCCACTGCTCGTTGCCCACGGCAATGAACTTCAGGTTGAACGGTGCGGCATGACCCATCTCGGCACGCTTGCGTCCCCAAGTAGTGGTGGTGTCGCCGTTGGCAAACTCAATCAGGTCGAGACAGTCCTGGATGTAGGGCTGCAGAGAGTCAAGTGCGACGTGGGCTTTCTCGTTGTTGTAGTTCTGATACTGGCAAGCCATGCCCACGTTGAGCACTGGCAGAGGCTCAGCTCCTATATCTTCAGACAGTTGGAAGAACTCGAAGAAGCCGAGTCCGTAGCTCTGGAAATAGTCGGGGAAGTAGCGGTGCTCGAAGGTGAACTCCCAACGGTTGCGGTTGAGCGGACGGTTTTCTACCGGGCCGATGGTGTTCTTCCACTGGTAGCGGTTGGGCAGCGACTCGCCCTCCACGATGCAGCCGCCGGGGAAGCGCAGAACTCCTGGATGCACGTCGGCCAGAGCCTGGGCTATGTCGCGGCGCATACCGTTGGTGCGGTTCTTAAACGTGTTTACGGGGAAAAGGCTTATGTGCTCCAGGTTGACGGGGTTCTTGCCATCGAGGAATATGCGCAACTGAGCCTTGTTGTCGTTCTTGGGCGACTTGATCACGACCTCATACTTCTTCCACTCCGTGCCGTTGATGTCCACCTTAGCCGTGGCAAAGTCCTGACGCTCACCCATCGTGTCGGGGTCAATCAGTTGCACACGTATGGAGGCGTGGCCGTTGCCTTCACCCTTAGCCCACACCGTGAAGCGATATTCCTCGCCCTTAAGCACACCGATGCCGAAGTATCCCTCGTTCACCAGACCCGTGCGGCGGTCACTGTGGCCGGCATAGCTGAGGCGCACATAGTGGGGACAGCGATCAAAGGGTCCGTCATTCTTCACCTCCACGTTGCCGAAGGCCTGCCATCCCATGAGCGACTGCGGAAACTCAAACGAGCGGTTCTTCACCAACTCACCATACAGTCCGCCGTCGGCGGCATAGTTGATGTCTTCGAAAAACAGGCCGTACATCGTGCTCTGCACGGTAGCTCCTGCCTTCTTCGTGTTCACGTCCAGCACCTGTGGCTGCGCGAATGAGGCTAAGGCCGATGTCACGGCCAAAGCGCAAGCGAATAGTCTTTTGTTAGTCTTCATTTCATTAATAGATATATGTTTCATGTATCGTTTTTATTTCTTGCTTCATGCAGCAATCCCATCGTCATAGGAATATTGGCTATAGGCGAGTTTTATAAACCACCTCCATATTTTTGCGACTGTTCAGCAACAGTCCAATCATAGCTCACTTGCGCCCTGAAAGGGCAGCTGCCCATAGCCCAGGGCAGAGGAGCGAAGCGACGGCACCCTGGGTATATGTCCGTCTGTCTGTTACTTGCGCCATGAAAGGGCAGTTGCTTTGTATAGCCCCATTACTATGTGATGCTCTTTGTGTTACTTCAAGTAGCTGCCCCTACAGGGCGCAAGCTACCATTGTTGCCTATATACCCAGGGCGTTGCCCTGGGCTATGAGCAGTTGCCCTTTCAGGGCGCAAGAATTGTTCCCATATAACATTTTCATGTTTTTCCCGTTTCGCTCGGGGCAGGGTCAGGGAACCGAATAGTCACATATTTTTTTACGTAGAGCCTATTTTTTACGTAGAGCCTTTAACTATAATACGGAATGTGGCAACAATTCCCCCAGAGAAACGAAAGATAGCAGAGGAGCACAGACGCAGCCTTTGCACTAAGGCTTCCACAAAAATAAAAGAAAAGCAGGCTTCCACAAGAGCGAAAGAAAAACAAATTTCCACAAGAGCAAAACAAAAACTTGCTTCATTTTTCTTTTTCAAGAATATCCAACCTTGTGTCTTTTAGCCAAGAGCAGAAAACGCATCTCTACTACAAGCCACAAATATCGAACGTTATATTACGCATCGAGCCGTCGACCACGAGGGTCGGCGGCTCGATTATTGATGTTGGATGCTGCTTCCAAAGAGGAAGCAAGCACCGTTATGTTAGCTTCAGATATTACTTAACGAGCACCTTCTTGTTGCTACCGTCTGCCATCTTCACGATGTTCAGACCCTTAACAGGAGCGTCGAGCTTGCGGCCGTCGATAGAGTAGCGAGCCACCTCGGCAGTCTTGCTGTTGTCTTTAACAGCACTGTTGATGCCTGCCTGGTCTGTCAGTTTCACCTGTGCTGCGTTGACAATCTGGTTGTTGTTGTCGTTAACCAACAGTACAGCAAGATACAGATGGTCGTAGCCCTGAATCAAGGTGTTCTTAGAGATGTCGAATGTAGTATTGTAAGTCATCGGCTCACCCTTAACGATGTCTTCACCGAATGCAGAGATACCATAGATAGGACAAGCTTCAACGCCCTGATATGTACCGCCCCATGCGCCTACCACAACGTTGTTGTATGTCTCAGCATACTTGTATGCACCGTTCTTGTACTCGTCCATATCGCTATCGATGTAGTAGGTAGACACATCCTGACCATAAGACTGGTAGTAAGCATCGATGAACTCCTGTGAGTAGTAGTTGAACTGCGACCAGAGATCCTTACCGCTGTCAGTACCTGTCATGCAATTCTCGGTCAGCACGAACACGAGACTATAGGGAGCACTCTCACGGTCAACATTGAATGTTGTGGTTGTATTGGCGCTAATCTTCTTGTCGTTCAGCGATGCGCTCAAAGCTATAGAACCCTCAGAAGGATAAGCATTAGCGATTGCGGTAACGGTCTTGTCAAGAGCGAACTTGTACTTAACGAGGTTGCCCTTAGAGTCTTTCTCATACCAGTCAGTGCCGATGCCAAGACCCACATAAGGATCTACGCTCGCAGCGCGGTCAACGATTGCGGTGGGAAAGCTTGAGATGAAATTAGACAAGAACAAAGAGTAGTCGTCACAAGTCATCGGGTCGTTGTAGCTTGAAGAATAGTTAGCGTGAATAGAAAGGGGTATCACCTTGTCGCCAAGAGCCTCTTTAACCTTGCGCAAGCCAACGGTTCCACGGGGGCAATAGCCGCAAGCAGTGCTCGTGGCTTCCTCTACTACTGACACACGGTCGGCAGGATTAGCTACGCCAAGCACATAGCCTGTGCCAGAAGTGATAGAAGCAGTATTGGTCTCACCATTCACCTTTGTCACCTCAACAGAAACGAAGTGCTCGCCTTCTGTGATGGTTGCAGGTACGTAGAGGCTACCATTGCTACCGCCCTCTATCTGATAGTTGTCGTCAAGAGTCATAGACTTTTCAGCCTCTTTTGTTCCGTCGATGGTAAGAATGTATGAAACGCTCTCTACTGCTTTGTAACCGTTGTTGGTTACATAAACAGGGATTTCGCAGTCATCGCCAGGCTTGAATGTAGACTCAATCACGCCATTAACTGTTACATCGTTTGAAGCGCAATCTGAAACATCAAGGTGAAGTGCCATTGTTATGTTTCCATCGCCACTACCATATTGGTTGTACCACTTGCCATCAGCATGCAAAAGCATACCATAGTTGATATCATTTCCAGCATAAGTGACAATAGGGAAATTTCCAGTATCATTCTTGTCACCTGCATTGTATGCTGTAGTCAAAGAATATCCAGCAACACATCCTCCTTCAGGAACAGTAAACACCGCAGGCAACTTGAAATCTGAAGGATATACGGTATATTTTCCATCAGATCCTTGGACAGCACTTACTATATCAGAAGAGCTTATTGGATATGACAAAGTGGCAGTAGCACCAGATGCCGGGAAAGAGAGCTGACCGTCAACAGGAGACTGAATCCAGTAGCAAACATCGCTAAGCTTAGTTCCATCAAAGAACATGATAGAAACAGAGTCGACCTTTGCGCCAGCGAACCTTGACGGAACGAGCATTGCCACGTCATACTGGGTAAGACCATATCCTGCGATGCTCAAGCCTTCTGCGCCATCACTATAGTCAAACCAAACGCTGGTTGTAGCTGCTTTCATCGGAGACACCTTTGCAGGCACTCTTGAGGGAGTAATCGAACCTTGAACGTTAATCCAACCTTTTCTTTCCAAGGGCTGGTTCGTTGCGGTTTTCAAGATGTTCTTCTCTACACCTTTGTTCAAACGTGCAGCACGCACTTCAGGTGTGAAAGAATTCTGTGCGCTTGCAACACTGACTACAGACAGCAATGCGGCACTGAAAAGTACATTCTTCAACATAACCTTAATACTTTAAATTAACTACTATGATATATAAAACATTATTTACTTTATAGCAACCTTACGGTATTTGCCGTCATTGAGGGAACGGACGATATAGAGTCCACGCTTGCTTGAGGACAACGTTTTGCCGTCAACCTTTTCAAGAAGCAGATGCCCTGACATATCAAAGACATCATACAGACATGCTGTCTGTATAGAAGATATGCCTGCAGGGTCAGAATAGACAAACTTAATGTATACAGTATGAGTTTCTCCTCCGCCTGTAACGGTCATCAAGGAGTTAAGCTCGCCATAGTTTTGAGGGTCTGCGTCATATTGTGCAAGCACAGACTTCGATGCGGAGCAAATGAACGAACGCGTGAAAGGCCATGCCGTGATGGGGGAACACTGGCCACCCATAC
The DNA here is from genome assembly GCA_963630025.1 of bacterium. Taxonomy (GTDB): domain Bacteria; phylum Bacteroidota; class Bacteroidia; order Bacteroidales; family Bacteroidaceae; genus Prevotella. The sequence continues at coordinate 5,765 of CAVGKZ010000085.1, forward strand.
ATATCTGCGGCATAACACCAATGGTATTGTCAATGAGACTCACAGTCACTGTGCATGAAATATCTTCGGTAGTGTAGTTCTTAAGTGCAAGACTACCCGTTGCGCAACGCACTATCTCAAGAATCGGATTTTCCTGGGCTTCGCACACAACGGTTGAACCATCATCAACTACGCCGTCCTTGTTCACAAAGCCCAGCTTCTGCGCTTGTGCACCAATGGTTGCCACAGCCATAAAAAGGAATGTGAGCAATATCTTTTTCATAATCTTATTTCAAAGTTATTTTACGTTATCACTGTATATTCGGGAGTCCATTGTATGCATCAACGCTGTGAGCGATAGCTTACGAGACTCATATATGCGTCATTATTTAGTCTCTACCGCTTGTTCTACAACGTGACGCTTGACGGCTTGTTGTACTCCTGTGCCATCGTTCTTGTAGACAAAGGCCACAACGGAGACATTCTTAGCCACCCAGTCTTTAGGCAAGGTGTATTCGAACGTCTGTTCCGTTTGCTTACCGTCGACCACGCTGATGTCAGTTCCCCAGTCGCCGTTGACTGCTGCGCGCAGCACATGATTGTGAGTATACTGAAAGTCATAGCTTCCGTCGGGCAAAGTCTGTATGCCTACGATGCTATCTTCCACGAGCCAAACCTGCAGTTTGCCCTGCGTGTCGCCGTTTGTACCTACGGCAGCCACACCGATGTTGACCTTTCGGGTGCTGTCGTTATAGTTGGTGAGCAGAAAGAGGTTCATCGGAGCTTCCTTGGTCAATTCCTTGTAGACAGTGGTCTTCCACATCTGATAGCTCACGGAGCCGAGACGATCAATCACGCCCATTGGCTGCGACTGTATGTTCCAATGATTATAATAGGTGTTGCCAAGGTCGGTCATAAAGCCGCGATACTTGCTGTTGCCGGAAAAGCCGAACGGACCGCTGTGTATGCCTACGGCAATGACAGCAGTGTCGCCAAGTTCCGCCTGCAGGCTGTCAATGACATCTATGGCAGTCGGGCAGTTGGAACACATCTGGCCAGTGAAGTCTTCAATGAGCACAGTTCTTTTCGCTGCTTCCTGCTTCACATATATGTATCTGTCATTCTCGCTTATATTGTCGCAAGCGGCAAAAGTAAGCGCAACCACAAATGCTGGAATTATGCCTTTCAATATGTTTGTCATCTTTGAAGCGGAACTTTAGAAGTTGTAGTTGTATGAAAGAGTGAAGCCCTTTGTGGCTGGTATCCATCGGCAAACGCCTCCTGCGCAGTTGTAGCCGGCACGAGTACGGCCGTAGCCAACCTGCAAGCGGTGTGCGCCTGTAGTGAATGTCACCAGCCCTTGATAGTAGTGCAGCTCCGTTGCACCCACATTATACATATCGGATGCGGTTATCATCCAATGGGGCAGTACCGAGAGTTCCAAAAGGCCATAAGCCCAGTCGCCCTGATCTTCATTGGTGGTGAGGTATTGAGCCTCGCCGCGCAGAGTGAACACTTTGTTGAAACGATACTTGCCCTCGGCAATGAAGATATTGCTGTGAATCATCGGTTCGCCGTGCTGCTCTATGGCCTGCTGGTTGTAGAACTGGTTCATATACATGAGGTGGAGGTCGAAACTCTTGGACAGTTTCTTCTCAACCTGCACATTGAAGTCCTGGTAATAGCGTTGGTCGCCCCACTTGAAGAACGATGAGGTATAGCCGTCGGAGCCTTGCTCTCCATCATCAACCAAATTCATCTGTATGGAATGCACATAGGAGAAGTTTACCTTGAACTTCGTTCCGTACTTGCCGCCAAGCAGAGTGTGACGCTTGAAGTTGTAGCCCAGCTCTGCCTGATAGGCCCATTCACCATTAGCGTTTGTAGCGTATGGATAGAGGGCTGCAAGAGCATAGGTATGGTCGGTAGTGAATGCTGGCAGATGGTTGATGTACGACGAGTTGTCTGTTCCGCCGAAACGACTGCGCTGCGAGCGGAATATCATGTTGTCGCTGCGCTTGGCCTGAAGCAAGAGGCTCATGCCGCGCTTGGAATAGCTGGCCGAGAGCATGGCAGCATAACCTTTGCGATAGATGTAGCCGTTGAGCTCCTCCGGGTCTTGCATCTTCTGAGCATATTCGGCAAGTATGTTCAGTCCGCCCTTCTGCACACGGAGACGCAAGTCGTAGGCACCAACGTTTTCCGGGAGGTTCAGCTTGTGGGAAGCGTCAACCATTATGTCCTCAGAAGCCTCATGTTTGGTAATCCACGACGCTCCAAGAGTGACAAACGTATTTGATTTCTCAAGAGCCTTAATCCACTGGTCGAAGCTAAATTCAGCATCGGCACCGTAAATCCAAGCGTCGTTGTAGTCCCAATAGGCGCGCTGCTGACCGGCAAGAGCTTTCACGGTGACACCCTTGAATGGCTTTGCCACGATGCGCGCACCACGCAGAGAGTTGTCAATGCCAAGGCTGCGATCCTCGTAAGTGCGGAGGATGAAACCCGAACCGAACTGCTCATAGTAGTTGCCGAGCGTCACTTCGAGTCCCTGCCAGTGACCTTTCACATAGAAATAGGGAACTCCATAGCCGGCATACTTCTCGTCGAAACCAGGCAACGGATGCTGCAGATACTCGAAACGCAGACCTGCATCGCCATGACGACTCGTTAGCGAAACCTCGGCAAAACTGTTTGTGAGTGCCGTTTCGCTGTATGAGGGAGCTCCAATCTTCTCGTCGCTCTGCGGAAAGAGTATGTCGCTCTGTATGCTTCCGTTCACGGTTATCTCGTCGTTGTCCTGCTGTTGCCCATTCTCCTGGGCATGGCCGCCCACGGGAGCCAGACAAAAACAGGCTAAAGCCGATATGTATCCGAATGTTTTCAAAGCAGTGGTTTCTTTTTGTTCTACTTACCTATAAGCTCGCGAACCTTCTCTATAAGTTCCTGTTCAGCACCCTCGGTGTAACCGTTGTGCTTATAAACGATGTGGCCGTTGCCGTCGCAGATGATGACATAGGGTATCATCTGAATGCCGAGAGCACGCTTGAAATCGCTGTTGGGGTCGAGCAACACGTCATACTCCCAACCGTTTCCGTCGACAAGAGGCTTCACCTTATTGATGTTCTGCGCCTGGTCGATGCTCACGGCGAATAGCTTTACGCCCGTCTCGTCCTGCCAGTCGGCATAAACTTCGCTAATTGCGGTAAGCTCGCGGTTGCAGGGCTTGCACCATGTGGCAAAGAAGTCGATGATGAACGGTTTGCCGTTGTTAGACAAAGTATCAGTGCGCACGGTCTTTCCGTCAATGTTCTTGAGCGTTACCGACGGTAACTTCTGAGCACTGGCCACACCAGCAATGGCGAGGAACGCCACCATACATATCACTCTGAATAGCTTCATAACCGAATTGTTTATTTACTTTCAGCTTATCTTCTTTTACTTTCCACTTATCTTCTGATATATGAAGAGATGGCCGAAGCGGCAGCTGTTGAAGGATCACGCTTGAGCATCGGATGAGTCAGGTTATAGACACTGGAACTTGCGTCATTATCCTGTGTAAAATCCTTTGTCGTGAAGCGGCGGAACATGAATGAACCGAAATCATACTGACCGACAACGCCCTTGAACTGTGCGCAAGTGCCTTCAACATCATCGTAGGTCAACTCCGCAGAGATTTTAATATCGGTGTTGTAGGCAGACCAATAGTCACCCATTCCGTAGGCAAGATACACTTGATATGTAGTACTTGCAAGAACATTCGTTCCGAGATATGAACCCGAAGTAACGGTAAGCGTTCCGTTCTCTCCGTCATACGAAATAGGCAACGAAAGCGTAGCGTTGATATAGAGAGAAGTTTCGCTCAACGTCTTTCTGCGCAGACTCTTTTGAGTCGGGTCAGTGAGAGACGTTTCATAGTACAGGGTGTATAGGCCTGCGATGTCCTTGTCAAAATCTGCCTGATAGACCTTGATAGAGTCAACGTAAGATTCCGAACCATACACGATGTAACCGCTGCGCAAATGACCTGTAGTGTTGGCGGTAACGTCAACATAGAGACTATCGTTGGCGATATTTGCCGTAGCCCAGTCGGGACAAGAAATCACCGACAAGTTGACTGTGCTTGAAAAACCGTAGCGCAACGATGCAGCATCGTCATTGGCGAGCGACACAGTTGACTTCTCTATCTTGGTCAAGATACCCTGCTGCAATACGGGCAAGTTCAAGGTGTCAGTGCCTTGGTGCAGTGTTACCATTGCTCCACGACCGTTCTTAGTGTTGTTTTGAGCAACAGTTACCTTTACAGTGTCGCCACTCACTACGGCCTTGCACCATGAAGCAGAGGTAGTGGCCGTTACGTTGCCATTTGAAGTATAGATGACGAAACCCTCCGAAGCAGCGGCATCAAAGCTAAGATCGTTTTTTACTACCTTTATCGACGACTCGCTCGCATACGGATTTTCTGTATCGTCGCTGCAAGAGCTGAAGCCCAGCACTCCAAGCAGCAAAAGAGACAGACTATATATCTTTTTCATTGTATTCGCAATTTATGTGTTATTGAACCTTTGTCATTGTCTGCATTCTCGGCAAATACTGATAGCCGCCAAGGGAATACGCTGCGTGATTGCTGAGCCAGTTTCTCACCGTAGTACCAGCAGCAAAATCACCGTCTTGGAACAGCCAAACAATGATGGATCCCGAAATGAAGTCTTCATAACCGTTGGTCTGGAAAGAGAACACATTGGGATTGCTGACAGTACTCCTCAAGTACAGACCGGCATCAGTGCTCTGTGTAAGATAGCTGCCTTCAGTGTCCAGCATACAAACCTTCACATCATAGCTACCCACCGTTTCTATCAACTGTGGTGCCAACAAGAGAGCACCCTTAGACTTCTTGTAGGTGAGCTTTATGTCATACGCATTGGCAAGTCCTGTGAGATTATAGGTCGTACTATCTGCCTGCGGTACAAGTTCAACGGGGAAAGAGAGATTGTTCGTGCCGTCATCGCAATACAGCGTGTAAGAACCTTTAAACTCAGAGTAAGACACCCATCCTTCGGGCTTTTGGCAAACGAGCTTAAGGTCAGAGTTAGAAGCTGTCAGTGTATTGGCTTCGCCTTCATAGACGAAACTTGACAGATTAGTTCCGTTAACCTTTACATCCTTATACAAGCGCAGGCCAGTGTCGGTATATGTATAAGCCACAGTTGTCTTGACGCCATTCACTGTGAACTTTATGTTACGGTTGTCAACATCAAAATCGCAATACACGCTGTCTGTCGCCGTCACACTTGCACCCGTAGCCACAATCACGCTGTCGGACATGGCCAACACCTTATGGAGATATTCTGTGGCAGAACCCTTCAACGGATACATATACATATAGTCATTGGTCTTCTTTCCCTTGAGCACCACCTTTTCTGCTGTTGCGCTCATCACCTCCATTTCGAAGTCAGCCAACTGACCCTCGTAAGCACTTTGAGACGGAGTGGCTAACTTGTGAATCACCTCGTTGTAGGTGTCGAAAGTAAGCACGGGACCGTTGTCGTTTGTCAGCTTATAATAAGATGTAGCCGACTCGTCGCCGGTAATTTCCGACATAGCGGTACACTCCAAGGAGTCGAACTTGACGATAAAAGCCTTTCCGCCATAAGCCTGGTTTTCTCCATGATAATAGTCCACTACCCAACCGTTAGCGGCTCCACGGAGCACTTCGCGTGTTTTGTCAAGCTGCTCCTGCATACGAGTAGAAGCAGATTTGTCGAACACGTCGCTCTCATCCTTAAGACAAGAGGTCAGAGTCATCAGCGGCAAAGCGAAAAGCAATGCTGTTAGAATGTGTATCTTCTTCATAAATCTTACTTGCTCCATCAGTTATTATTCATCTATAGAAATGTCGTCCAAATCGATTTTGCCAGCAACGACGTCAGCCTCACGACGAAGCACAGCCTCGCGCAATTTGTCAATGTCAATGCCGAACGTGTTCTGCATGTACTGGCGCACAATAGTCAGTTTGGCCTCAAGGTAGCCGCGTCCCGATGCGGGTTTGTCCTTTGTGCCGGCTGCCTCCTTCATCCAGGCTTCCCACTGATCAGCTGTATTCGTGACATACTCCGAAAGCATCTCGGCGAAGTCCTCAGCATGAGAATACTGAGAATAGGCCGATATGAAACCACGCTCCCGATAGCCAGAGTTGTTGGGCGACACGCTCCACTGGTCAGCCAAGTAGCTTGAAGTAATCAGCTGGTAGCTTGCCGAGTAGTCACGTGTCTGGTTGAGGATGTGAGTGAACTCGTGGTGAATGGTCTTGAGGTAATATGTATTCAACATATCCACAGACTTCTTATACTGAGCCAGATGGTTCACGCCCATGAGGTTGATTTTCTTTCCGCCCTCGGCAGTACCAAGCTCGATAGTACCGTTGTTGCGGTAGTGCCATTCGCCCTCAAGATAGAACAACTTGGGGAAGTATGTGCGTGTGAACGTCACACCTGCCACCTCGTTGTATGCCTCTATGCAAGTGTACTTGACGATGTGTACCAACTGTATGGCCTCTTCATAGTTGGCCGGTACGGTATAGTAGCTCTTGTCGCTCTCGTTGTAGCTGTAGCGGTATTTGAACTCTATATTATAAGGTGTGACAATGTTCGCTTTGAGCCACTTGTCAAACGGAGTTTCGTCTACTTTGTCAAGCACGATGACGCTCTCCGACGACAGTTTGTCTTCAGAGCAGGACGCAAGTCCCATCGAACAAACGGCGAACGCTGCCAATAAATATGTATTCTTCATCTTTATCAAACGCTTTACATTATGAATTACAATGCTCAATGTCTATTTTTCGGCTACGCCAACTCTTTACCTTGGGTTAGCCTGAAGACCTGCTGCGAGAACCGTCTGCGGCAACTGTATTGCGCGGCGCGGGTCGTTAACATCGAGCGAGTCGGTCACTTTGTCGGGTTCTGCGGAAGAATTCATCGTACGGCGATAGATCTTTATGCCGTAGCGCTTGACATCCCACCAGCGCATTCCCTCAAGCAGATTTTCCTGACGACGGAAGTTGAGGACACACTGAAGCATGTTTTCCTGTGTGCTTCCCTCTGCGTCAATCTCAAATGCGGGGTTAAGGTGACGCTTCAGAGTAGGTGCGTTCCACTGATAGTAGTCCAGCGCTCCATAAAACTCATTAATCTTTTCAGGCGTAAGCGTCATGGTCGACTTTGTCCAGTTCTGCATCCAAGTGGTCAGGTCGGCGCAAGCCTTATCGTAATTCTTCAGCATCACGTAAGCCTCGGCACGCTCAAGAAGAACCAAGTCGCTCTTGAAAGCCGGATAAACGCTCTTGTAATAACCAATCTTCGACACAGGGTCGGTCTCCTCAAACATATAGGGACACTTGGCAATGAGCGTACGGTTCATAGTACCTCCCTTGAACTCCATAGGCTGGCAACGCAGCAAGCTCGAAGATCCCCAAATGTTGGTGGCCGAGACATCCTCGTTGCTAGCTATGTAACCGTTATGCGAGTACTTCGTGAGATACTGATAGTTGCTCTCAAAGAGACCGAACGAAGATGTGATAGGTATGAGCAGCAGATTGGCTGCGTCGGAAGCGTCGATATACTTGTTCCAACGCGGTGTAAGGTCGTTGGTGATACCAAGAGCCTCGTGGGCGTCCCAGTCGCGGCACTTGGCCTTGGCCGACGAGCCGAGCACGTGGCTTGCATACTGCACCACCTTGTCCCAATCCTGATAGAACAGGTAGAAACGGGAAGCGAAAGCATAGGCAGCTTCCTCGTTGAAGTGGTATTTCGACACCGAGAGGTGAGAGTCGCCTACGAGCGGCAGAGCCTCCTGGATATCGCGGTCGATCTTCTCATACACCTCGGCAACCGTTCCGCGCGAATAGTTGCCATAGAGAGTTGTCTCGGGAGCCTCGACATAAGGTATGCCAAGGTCGGTCTTGCTCGTAGCGGGATTGTAGTTCTGGCAGAACTCGTTGACGAGGATGAAGTGGCCATAGGCGCGGCACATCAAAGCCTCGCCCTTGCACTCCTTGAGCTTGGTGGTGGTGGCGCCACCCATATCCTCGATGCTCGCCAATGCCTGGTTGGCGGAGGCTATGGCACCGTAGAGAGCCTCCCAAAGCTGCTGTGGAGCGTCGTTTGACAGTTCGGTGACTTCCTTCCAAGCATATGCCTGGTCAACAAAACGGTCGGTATATGAGGTATAGCGCGAACCCATATCGTCAACGTCATCACCCATAAGCTCGTTGAGCATCTGGTAGCCACACTTCGGATAAGCCGAAGTGATGAGCGCAGCCACCTTGTCTTCGGAGTCTATCTCCGCACGGTTGTCCGGCATCTTGTCAAGATAGCTGTCGCACGAAGCCAGAGCCATCACGAGACCCAAACATCCTGTGTATATATAATTGTTCCTTTTCATTGTGTTATCTATCAACTTTTTAGCTTAAAGACCTAATTTCAAAGTAAGCGTGAATTGCTTTGCCATAGGCACGGCTACACCACCAGTGTTGAAGAACTCGGGGTCCTGACCGTTGAGTTTCTTGTCGGCATAGAGCAGGAAGAGGTTTGTACCCTGCAACTTGAGCGAAAGATTGTTCACACGGAGAGCGTTTGTTATGCTCTTGGGGAACTCGTAGGCTACGGAAATCTCCTTCATACGGATGAAGTCACCCTTGGCTATACGCTCTGTAGAGTAGTTGTATGCGCTGTAAGCGTAGCTCAACTGCGAGTTGAGGTCGTTCTGCAACTTGCTGGCTATGACGGGCACATTGGTTTTTGTTTCGTCGCCAGGCACCACCCAACGGTTGTTGAACTCCTTAGGCATGGCGGTAAGGTCGTCATATTCGTTAGAGTAAACCGGGTCGAGACGTACGACATTGCCGAACGAGTATGTGATGAACACATTAAGAGTAAGGTTCTTGTACTTGAAGATGTTGCCGAACGAACCAACGTCGGTCGGGTCAACATTGCCAGAGTAAACAAGGTTCTTGCGGAGCTTGTCGTTGTCGTACTCCTGGAAGTTGATGTTGGTGGTGGTAACCGCGCCATCGGTGTTGACCACCTGCGGAATACCGTCTTCTGACAGACCTGCATACTGGAACGAGAACAGACCGCGCACAGGATAGCCCTCCATAGCGAAACCTGAACCTGTGATGAGTTCGTAGGCACGTGTGGTGGTCTTCAGCGATGTTACTTCGTTCTTGGTGTGGCTGTATATGAAGTTTGATGTCCAGGTGAAGTCCGGAGTCTTGATGTTGGTTGTAGAAAGCGACACCTCGACACCGCTCGACTTCATGGTGGCGATGTTACCATACTTGTTAAGTTCACCGCCCACACCTGTGGTGGAAGCCAAACCGATAAGGTCATAGTTGCGGCGAGTATAAGCATCGATGTTCAAGTTGATGCGGTTGTTGAGGAAACCGGCGTCAAGACCGATGTTGAACTCATGCTTCTTCTCGTAGGTAAGGTCATTGTTGGCCAGCTGCGAGATGTAGAGCTGGGTCTCCTTTACGCTTGCGAACGGACGCCAGGGGTTCTCAGAGCTGATGACCACACGGGAGTTGGTCACGTTGGAAGGACCACGGTCGGCTGTAAGCGAGTAAGACAGACGGAGAGCCAAGTGAGAAACTGCAGGTTCGAGCTTCTTGAAGAACGACTCCTCGTGTATGTTCCATGTACCAGAAATGTTCCATGTGGGCAACCAGCGTGCGCTGCGGCTCTTGCCGAGGCGGTTGGTTCCTTCATAACGGTATGTACCGTTGATGGTGTAGCGTCCCTTATAAGAATAGGTGGCGTTGCCGAAGTAGGCCACGCTGCGCTCGTTGGTGTTGGTGAGAGTGAAGTAGTCGGAGTTCTGCTCCTGGCTCTTCTTGAACACTGCGTAAGCGTAAGAAGGAGTCTCGCCCATGTTGTACTGCATACCCCAGCCACGGAACCATGTGCTGTGGCGCTCAACGTTGTTCATCTCAAGACCTGCATAGACATTGACGATGTGCGTATCGTCAAGGAATGCGTCGTTGTACTGTGCGGTTGCACGGAAGTCATAGCCGAACATGCGGTTGTCCGTACGGTCGAGGATACCACCGTAAGGAAGCACTGTCACCGGCAGAGCGTAGATGTCGTCGGGGTCAGTGTAGAGGTAGTTGTTGTTCTTTCGTATGGTGGACGTTCCCATGGCGCGGTAAGCCTGTGCCTGGTTGGATTCGTCCTTGATGTTGTGCTCCTGTGTGGTTGCACTGTACTTCACTGCTCCGAGTGCCGACAGCTCAACCTTGGTGATGGGCTTGTAGGCGAGCTTGGCCTGCATACGGAAGTCAACCACGTTGAGGTCGATGTAGTTGTTCTCAAGCTCTTGGAAGATATTGAACGGAGCATAGTTGCGGGTATAGTAGGCACTGGGGTCAAGCGCACGCGAGGTGTTCAACGCGTAAGAATACGGGTTGATGTCGAATGCACGCGAAACCTCACCTGTCACACTGTTGGTAGTGGCACTGATGGTACCCGGCGCGGTCTGCTTACGGTAAGACGCGTTACCGATAAGTCCGGCGGTCACCTTCTGCGAAATCTTGTAATTGGCGTTGAAGTTGGCGGTATAACGCTCCACCTCACTTTTCTTTGTCCATCCCGGGTCGAACATGGCACTGACAGAAGCATAGTACTGAGCCTTGTCGGTACCTGCGCTCAAGCTGACAGAGTGGTTGTGCTGAATGGAGTTGGAGAACAACTCGCTGAACCAGTCGGTGTTGCGATACTCGGCCTGACGCAGATAAGCGGCCTTGGCCTCGTTGGTATTGGGAATACCGAACTGTCCTGTGGTGGAGTTGTAAGTGTTGATAAGCTCATACATCTTACCATAGACACCGCTGTTGGCGCTGTTGGCAGTCTCGGCATAGTTGAGGAAGCCTTTCTGCTGCAACTCCTGGTAAACGGCCATCTGGTCCTGAGAGTTCATGATGTTGAACGTGGAGTAAGACGGTATGAGGCGCATGGTGTACTCACCGGTATAGCTGATGTGAGCTTGTCCTGCCTTACCCTTCTTGGTGGTCACGACAATCACACCGGCCATTGCGCGCGCACCATATATAGATGTGGCGGAACCGTCCTTAAGTATCTGGAAACTCTCAATATCGTCGGAGTTGAGTCCTGCAATGGCAGAACTGATAAGGGTGTTGGCATCACCCGAAGAAAGCTGGTCGGCGCTCACGTCAACGACGTCTTCCATGATAACGCCGTCGACAACCCACAGAGGCTTGGAGCTACCATAGATAGAGGTGGCACCACGCACACGGATTTTCGGAGCGGTACCGAATGTACCTGACACGTTCTGCACAGACACACCGGCGGCGCGACCTTCAAGCGAACGGCTGATGTCGGCCATACCGTCAATCTTAGCGTTAGAGGCATCAATCTTGGTCGTTGCTCCTGTAAACAATCGTTTGTCGACTTTCTGCATACCAGTGACGACAACTTCAGAAACGACTTGCGCATCGGATGACAGAGAAACCTTCATTCCTGGTTTGGCAGCCACGGTCTGCGACTTCATACCGACATAGCTGATCACAAGTTTCTTGCCTGCAGGCACTGATAGCGTGAACTTTCCGTCAATGTCTGTGGTGGTACCTGTTTTGCTACCCTGAACCATTACAGTGGCTCCGATAACCGGATAACCGTCATCCTGCGACACCACCGTACCTGTTACCTTGTTTTGGGCAAATACAGCTCCAACCGAAAAGAACAGACACAGCAAAAGCATGGTTAGCTTTCTTTCCATATTCGTTTTTCTTTTCTCGTTAATTTTTTATTTTCTCGTTACCTATTTTGCTTTCCCGTTAATATCTCATTAACATTATAAAAACACGGTGCAAAGGTAGGAAATAATTTCGCTCGGTAGGCTTATTATCCTAAGAAATTCATTAAATATACTGTTAAAATGCACTTTTTGATAAAAGAACGGTAAAAATGGCAAGCAATAGTAACACAAAGATGCCATTTTGCGCTACAAACTGGAAGTTGGCAAGAGATTGTTGATGAATGTCGGAAAGAGGCATTTCTCTGACATGAAGTCCATTCAGGCAAACACTTTTTCGTTAAAATCAAAAAGAAATTTTAGAGTTTATTTTTTCAGAGGAAGAAGATAAGGGGGACAATTCGGCAACAGTCCAATCATATTTCACTACGCCCTGAAAGGGCAACTGCTCATAGCCCGGGGCAGAGGAGCGAAGCGACGGCACCCCGGGTATATGTCCGTCCGTCTCTTACTTGCGCCCTGAAAGGGCAACTGCTTTGTAAAGCCTCGTTGTGGTAGATGATGCTGTTTGTAGTGTTTCAAGCAGCTGCCCTTACAGGGCGCAAGTTAGGATAAAACCATGAATCCCAGGGCGTTGCCCTGGGCTATGCGCAGCTGCCCTTTCAGGGCGCAGCATACGCCTATGCAACTCTACAAGAAAAAGAAACAATCCTCCCAAAAGAGGGCACATCAAACAGAACACTATAGGTACTAAACACATAGATGGGATACATGCTGTAGAACGAAGTACTTGGAAAACAAGATGCTTCGCTGACTGTCCATATCCCAAATGGCAGTAAGACAAACTTCGTCTTAGTAGGCGCTGCGTCCTCGCTGCGTCCCTCAAGAAAAAAGTCAAACAAATATTTTCGGGCGCAGCGAGGACGCATGCGCCTACTAAGGCTTCGACAAAAAAATGGGAAAAAACTTGCTCCATTCTTCTGTCTTGTGCTTCTTAGACAGGGGGGGGCGGGGACGCAGCGCCTACTAAGGCTTCGACTGCGGCGACCATAAACGTCAAAAAAAACGCCACGATGACTCCGGCATGAATGGAAGTGCTATATATAATATATAAATGTACGCGCGCGAGGAGCGAGGACAAACAAAGAAAACGAATGGAGATTCCAACAAGAAACAAAATCGGGAAAAGAGCGCGGACGAAAAAGAATGTAATCACGAAAAAGCTTAACGCAAAAATAACGCGCATAGATTTTGCCCGAAAATGTATGCGATTTTGGGCAAAGATATAGGCAATCTTCGGGCAAAATTGATATGATTTTCGAACGAAAAACGATGCAATATTTCAAGGCGTTTGCAACAAGCAGAGGATCAATGGTTTGCGAAAGCAATTAAGTAATGTTCAAAAAATAACTTGAGCAAGTTTGTAGAGTATGCCCATATCCGTCGTTTGGTCTAGCTCACCCTGTCTTTTTGCCGTTTTTGCGACTTCTTTTCAGTCGCATAGCCCGCTATGCTCCTTCAAAGAAGCCGGCAAAACCGACTAAAAATACAGGGCAAACTTGCGCAACTTATTTTTTGAACATTACTAAAACAAGAACCTTCTTGAATTTTGATTGCAAACAAAAACAGACAAAAAGATGTGCACTTGAATTAGGAAAAGGCGACATCATTTGTTTCATGCAGTTGCCCTTTCAGGGCGTAGCATGCCCCAAAGCGAGCTTAATAGGCACTGCTCCTCGCTGTGTCCTTGCCTCGTTTGGCTTAGTAGGCGCTGCGTCCCCGCTGCGCCCGTACAAATTGTGTAAAATTGGACTTAAAGTTCTTGCTGTCTTTTTCGTGTGCGAGGACGCAGCACCTACTAAGCCTTCCGACTGTGCAGATGGAGTAAGTGCATACTTGGTAACAGACGCAGCACCTACTAAGTTTGTCTTGCTGACCTTTTACCCAACAGGGCGCAAAGGTGTGACGCACTGCGATTCTTCAATCTTCACTCCCAATATGCCGCCCTATTTCACCAGCACCACGAGGTATTTGCTTGTACTCCAGAACGACTGGGGATTGGTGATGCGCAGGACATACTGCTTGTTGATGTCACGCTGCAAGGTATAGCTGCTCGCGGGATGGGCAGTGAGCATCTTGGCGGAACGGGAGTAGAGTTTTATCTCCTTGTCCACACGGATGTCAATCTTGGTGAAATAATCCTTGTTGAAATTAGACTGCAACACCTTGCCGTCCACGAGAATATTCTGTTCCTTGAGTTCTGCCTTGGTGCCGAAGACAAACCAGGCGGTATTGAGCTGCTTGTCCTGGGCATTTATTTGATGGGTCTTCTGTGCGCTCTCTTCGGTAAGGCCGCTCACGCTGGTGTTGAGTCCGGCGATTTTCTCGTCAAGCTCGGAAATATGTATGTCCTTCGCATCAAGTTCCGCACGCAGTTTCTGCAACTGGCTGTCCTTTTCCTCAAGCTGCTTGACCATACTTTCGACAGTTTTGGCCAACTGGTCGCTCTTGATGGTGCTCTCGCGCAACTGCTGACGGAACTTGTTGATCAGTTCACGGTTCTGGCGCATGGTAGACTGGATAAACTGGATGTTTTCGCGGATGCGCTGAGTGCGGTTTTCGCCCTCGCCGCCCTTGGCGAGATTCACGCGGTTCTGCGCCTCGTTGATTTCGCGGAAGCCCTCCTCTATCTCGTTCATCGTGCCCATCATGTCGTTGAGTTCGTTTTCCTTTTGGGCTATAATCTGATTCAAGGAGTCGCGCTGTTGCACCATTGCAGAATCAATTCCTTTGGACTTTTCCTGTTTGCAGGCCGCAAAGGCCATGACACACATACAGATAAGCAGTAGCTTCTTCATAACTATAGTCTTTTTTGTTCTAACTTTTTTCTGATTTATATCCGTCCACGACAACCACTATCTCGCCGCGCGGTGCCGTTTCGGTGAAGTGGACAATGAGCGACGCGAGCGTTCCACGGGCGTTCTCCTCGTGGATTTTTGATATTTCGCGGCACACGCACGCCTTGCGTTCAGTGCCGAAGACTTCGGAGAGTTGTGTAAGGAGTTTTACTAATCGATGGGGAGACTCATAGAAAACGATGGTGCGCGGCTCTTCGGCAAGGGCCATGATGCGAGTCTGGCGACCTTTCTTCTGTGGCAGAAAACCTTCAAATAAAAACCTGTCGCACGGCAAACCGCTCGCCACCAGTGCCGGTACAAACGCCGTGGCTCCGGGCAGACACTCAACATCGACGCCCGCGGCAACGGCTTCGCGCACAAGATAGAAACCGGGGTCGCTTATGCCCGGGGTGCCGGCATCGCTCACGAGGGCGATGACCTGTCCGGCAAGCAGCCTTTGGACAACGGAGGCGGACGTGCCGTGCTCGTTGAACTTGTGATGCGACATCAAACGGTTGGAAATGCCATGGTGTTTAAGCAATATTCCAGTGGTGCGCGTGTCTTCGGCCAAAACAAGGTCGGCTTCGCGAAGCACTCGCAAGGCTCGAAGCGTTATGTCTTCCATGTTGCCGACAGGAGTCGGCACTATAAAAAGTTTACCCATAGCAGTCACAAATGTAACGTTTTGTCCTATTTTGGCAAAAAAAGACTTCTTTTCTTTGCATTTTTTAAAACGTATTTGTACTTTTGCGGACAAATGCTGAGGCAGAACTTCAGCTTTAATCCTATTAAAGATGGGGACTAAAATAGAACCCACATAAAAACAAACCACAACAAAACAGGCTGAACAATAAAAAAAAGCACCAGACAATGTTAGAAAAGACAATTACATTTGACAAATTCGTAAGATGGATTCTGAGCGGTCTGCTCGTTGCGGCCATATTCTATGTATTGAACTATCTGAGCAGCGTGCTGCTACCGTTTTTCGTGGCGTGGCTGATAGCCTACCTGCTCTACCCTATCGTCTGTTTCGTGCAACACCGACTGCACGTGCCGGGAAGGATGCTTTCAATCATAGTCACATTCATCCTTGTGGGAGCCACCATCACCGGAGTGCTATATCTTATTGTACCACCGATGGTGGAACAGTTTGCGAAATTGGGCGAACTGGTGACTAAATACTTGCACGAGACGAGCCACATATCAAACTTCCCTGCCGCAATACAGGACTGGCTGGCAGCCAACGACGACTCTATACAGCGATTGTTTGAAGACAAAGAGGTATCGGACACGGTGAAACAGGTGATGCCGAAGTTGTTTGCCGTACTGGAACAAGCGGCCGATGGCATCGTAAGCATCATCGCCTCGCTGATTACACTTACGTATCTGTTTTTCATTCTGCTCGACTACGAGAAGATTGCATCGGGCTTCATCCAGATTTTCCCGAAGAAAAACCGTCCGTTCGTGCGTTCACTCGCCAGCGATGTAGAATACATGCTGAACAGCTACATTCGCGGACAGGGCCTCATAGCCCTCATAGTCGGTGTACTGCTCTGCATCGGTTTTACCGTCATCGGATTCCCGATGGCAATAGGTCTCGCCATACTCACGGGACTGCTGACTCTGATACCTTATATGAACGGACTGATATTAATACCCATGGCTATGCTGGCGCTGCTAAAGGCCGCCGACACGGGACAGAGCTTTTGGGTGATATTTGCTGCAGGAGCTGCGGTGTACACTGTGGTGCAGACGTTTTCCGACTTTGTGCTCACACCGAAGATTATGGGAAAGGCGATGGGACTCAACCCCGCCATGATTCTCTTGTCGCTGTCGGTATGGGGTGTACTGTTGGGCTTCATCGGCCTGATAATGGCCATTCCTCTGACCACTTTCACCATCGCCTATTATAAAAGGTACGTGACGAAAGAGGAGGAAAACGAAGAAAGCGCGGCAAAAGAGGAATGAAAAAGCGAGCACCACGCAAGAAAACCGATTTTTTGTTTGGACAATAAGAAAAAACATGCTACCTTTGCACTCGCTTTTCGCAAAGCGTAACAGCAGGGAGATCCGCTAGCTCAGTTGGTAGAGCACAACACTTTTAATGTTGGGGTCTTGGGTTCGAACCCCAAGCGGATCACAAGAGGAGGACTTCTACGGAAGTCCTCTTTTTGTTTTCAGCAGCGGCAAATAACAACTTGACAAGGTTCAAAATTCGGTTATTCCATCAATTTTGATTAAATTTGCAACCTATTGTATACATAGAACCCACCTATACTGACAATGACTATAACAGATTTGATAAGCAGGAATGAAGCCAAAAGAAGCTTTTCTTTTGAGGTTTTGCCACCCATCAAGGGCAACGGCACAGGACAACTGTTTGCCACGATAGACAAGCTGAAGGACTTCAACCCGCTATTCATCAACATAACAACACACCACAGCGAGTTTGTTTACAGACAACTGCCGAACGGTCTGTTGGAAAGAGAACGCGTGCGCCGACGTCCCGGCACGATAGCCATAGCTGCCGCCATACAGCAGAAATACGGAATCCCGGTGCAACCGCACGTGATATGCAGCGGCGCGACCATTGAGGACATTGAGTACGAACTTATAGACCTGCAGTTCTTGCAGATAGACAACCTGTTGTTGCTGCGCGGCGACAAGGCAAAAGAAGACCGCAGCTTCACTCCGACACCGGGCGGACACGCCCATACAACCGACTTGATAAAGCAGGTACAGAGGTTCAACGAGGGCTACTTTGCCAACGGCGACCCGATAAAAGTGCCGGGCAAGAAGTTCAACTACGGTGTGGCCTGCTATCCGGAGAAGCACGAAGAGGCTCCAAACATGGAGATGGACATGAAGTATCTGAAGGAGAAACAAGACCTCGGGGCGCAATATGCGGTGACGCAGTTGTTCTATGACAACAGCAAATACTTCGCCTTTGTGGAGAAAGCACGCGCAATGGGCATAACGATTCCCATAATACCGGGAATAAAGCCATTTGCAAAGTTGAGCCAACTGTCGATGGTGCCGAAGACTTTCCACTGCGACATACCGAAAGAGCTGGCCGAAGAGGCCGTGAAATGCAAGACCGACGAGGAGGCAAAGCAACTCGGAGTGGAATGGGCTGTGGCGCAATGTAGGGAGCTGTATGACCACGGGGTGAACAACATACATTTCTACACCGTGTCAGCGGTGGATTCGGTTGTGGCAACTGCAAGAGAACTGCTATGAATTTCAACGAAGTCATCGGGCAGAAAGACGCAAAGGAAAGGCTGAAACAGCTGGTTGACGGCGGCAGACTACCGCACGCCATACTGCTCTGCGGCCCTTCCGGATGCGGAAAGATGGCTCTGGCATTGGCTTTCGCATCGTATCTGCTTTGCCAGAATCACGACAAAGGCGAGGAACCGTGCGGAACGTGCAACCAATGCAAAATGATTGCGAAGTGGGAGCACCCCGATTTGCACTTCACTTTCCCCACAATAAAGCTGCCGTCGATGAGCAGTGACCACAAACCGGTGAGCGACGATTTCATCAGGGAGTGGAGAGAAATGCTGTCGAAAGGGGCATATTTCAGCATGACGCAGTGGATGGCGAAGATTGGAGCGGAGAACCAGCAGGCCATAATAACCGCCGGAGAAAGTGATGAACTGGGAAGGAAACTCGGACTGAAGTCAAGTCAGGGCGGCTATAAGGTGTCGATTATATGGTTGCCGGAGCGCATGAATACCGAATGTGCCAACAAACTGCTCAAACTGATAGAGGAACCGCCGGCGCAAACCGTGTTTGTCATGGTATGCGAAGAGCCGGCAAGACTGCTGGAAACGATACGTTCGAGAACTCAGCGCATAGACATAAAGCGCATAGACACCGAAGACATACGCCAAGCTCTCGTGGAACGCAGGGGCATAACCGACGAGGCGGCCACAAGAACGGCACGCATCGCAAACGGCAGCTGGCTGAAAGCGTTGGAGACACTGAACGCCGACAACGAGAACAACCATTTTCTCGAAATGTTCAAGTCGCTGATGCGCCTGGCCTATATGCGCAACATAAAGGAGCTGAAGCAGTGGAGCGAGACCATGCAGACGCTTGGGCGCGAGAAGCAAAAACGGTTTCTGGAATACTTTATGCGGCTCATTAGGGAGAACTTCATGTTCAATTTCAACAAACCGGAACTGAACTACATGACGCAAAGCGAGGAGGATTTCTCAAAGAACTTCGCCCGTTTCATCAACGAAGACAACATTATCCCGATAAACGAGATGGCCGGAAAGGCTCTGCGCGACATCGGGCAGAACGCCAACGCAAAGATTGTTTTCTTCGACATGGCGTTGCAGATGATAGTGCTGCTCATTCCAAAAAACAAAGCTCAGTAAGAAAGGAACAGCGAAAAGGCTGTATGGCCATACTGTTCTATACATTATCATACATAACATACACACAATCAACAAGCGAAACAACCGACATGGATTATAACAACAAGGATTTTGAAACATATTGCTGCCAAGACAGAGGCTTGTGCAAGCACGCCGTGGGACGGCAAGACCGCCAGCTGAACACATACGACTGGTTGGCCGACGTGCCGGGAAACCAGTTCAGCACCGACTTGGTTGAGGTGCAATTCAAGCACACCCGTAAGGGTTACTACCACAATGTGAACGGTCTTGACTTGAAGAAGGGCGACATTGTGGCTGTGGAAGCCAATCCGGGACACGACATCGGTGTGGTGACGCTCACGGGAAGGCTTGTGAAGATGCAGATAAAGAAAGCCAATCTGAAGTCACCCGACGAGATAAGGCGCATATACCGCATAGCGCGTCAGACCGACCTGGACAAATGCAGCGAGGCTAAGGGGCGCGAGCACGCCACAATGATTGAGAGCCGACAGATAGCAAAGGACTTGGGATTGAAGATGAAGATTGGTGACGTGGAGTATCAGGGCGACGGCAACAAGGCAATCTTCTATTATATCGCCGACGAACGTGTGGATTTCCGCCAGCTGATTAAGGTTTTGGCCGACACATTCCACGTGCGCATAGAGATGAAACAGATTGGTGCGCGCCAGGAAGCGGGACGCATCGGAGGTACGGGTCCTTGCGGCAGGGAGCTATGCTGCGCCACATGGATGAAGAACTTCGTAAGTGTGAGCACCAACGCCGCACGTTTCCAGGACATCTCGCTCAATCCGCAGAAGTTGGCAGGCATGTGCGCCAAGCTGAAGTGCTGTCTGAACTATGAAGTGGACGACTATGTGGAAGCAAGTCGACGACTTCCGAGCAGGGAGATGGTGCTCCAGACCCTTGACGGCGACTACTACCTGTTCAAAAGCGACATTCTTGCCGGAATGATCACCTACTCCACCGACAAAAACATTGCCGCCAACCTCGAAACCATAACGGCAAAGAGAGCCAAGGAGGTAATTGAGATGAACCGCAACGGCGAGAAACCGACTTCATTGCAGGCGGACGGCATGAAAAAGGAACAGAGCAAGCCTGTAGACCTGTTGGCTGGAGAGAGCATAAGCCGCTTTGACAAAGCAAAGAAGAAGCGCAAGTCCAACAACCGCCAGCAGAAAAACGCCAAGCAACAAGGCAACCAACAGCAAGGCAACGGTCAACCGGCAAAGGAGCGGAAGGGCGGAAACGCTGAGCAAAAGGTAAAGAACGCGGAACAGAAGAGCCAGAATCAGGCTCCGAAGAACCAAAACGCGGCTCCTAAGAACCAGAACACCGTTGCGCCAAAACCACAGAACGCTGCGCCAAAGAACCAGAATACGGAGCAAAAGAACCCGACCACTGCGCCGAAACAACAACAGTTCAAGCAGCAACGACGGCCGAACAAGCAGCAGAAAAAGGACGGTCAGACAAACGAAGGCAATGAATAAGCAGCTTCAAACACTGATTTCAACCATTGCGGTCGCACTGCTCTTAATGGCGTGCGACCGCAAAACCGTATTTGACCAGTATGTTCACACCCCATTGAACGGATGGGAAAAGAACGACACCATAGCCTTTGCCATTGACAGCATAGGCCAAAGCGGTGAATACACGGAGGAGATAGGTGTAAGAACCAACGGCAAATATCCCTTCACATCGCTGACTCTCGCAGTGCATCAGACCATCCAACCGTCGGGAGTAGTCCGCGACACGACCATCAACTGCACGTTCACGGACAAGAACGACCAGGTTGTCGGCAACGGAATAGGCTACAGCCAGTTCTCATTTCCGCTGGAAATGGTAAGAATGGAGGTTGGCGACACGCTCAAAGTGATAATCCGCCACAACATGAAGCGAGAAATACTACCGGGAGTGTCGGACATCGGTTTCAAACTGACACGGAAATAGCAGTACGCCAAGCCCATTTGGCATCGAAAGCACAACTGGACGACCGCTGGTAACGACACGAACAACGGCCCATCAAAGAACAAACAACGACCAATCAAAATACAAACAACGGCCATCAAAGCACAGACGAAAATTGACCAAGATACGAACAACGGACTATCGAGACGCCAACAGCGTTTGACTGACCCCAAAAAATGACAGGCGCATCCTTGCCGAAGCAGGGATGCGCCCTTTTAATTTTAGACTGTTATTTCGCTTTGAAGAGCGACCTTACCGCCTTATGCAGGAAGCTTGATTGCCTCTGACGGGCAAACGTCAGCGCATGTTCCGCACTCAGTGCAAGCGTCGGGGTTGATTGAATACTTGTCGCCTTCAGAGATTGCTCCTGCGGGGCACTCGTCAATACATGTACCGCAAGCGATACAGTCGTCACCAATTACGTAAGCCATAATAATCGTTGTTTTTAAATTAATACCAATAAATTAGTATGCAAAAGTAGGAATTATTCCCGTACATACCTAACATTTATGACTAAAAGTTTCCTGCTGTCGCCAATTTATATGACTTCAAAATAAGGACGCACACACTATTAAGGCCGAGAAACCGTTAATATAAGTATATAGTGGGGCCGAAAAAATCCCGCCGCAACAACACAGAAGAATACTATGAGTTACGTTTTTCCGTTTTGGAGCCTCTTTTCGAGGACAATTTGTCTGCCCGTTCAGGCGTATGGCTTGCTGTACCCTTCAATCACAGACGAAATTTCCTCGAAAAGAGGCTGCAAGACGGCAAAGCTAATTTTTAGAACCCACCACATGAAAAGGCTGATTTTCACTCTTTTAGTCTGCGCCATAGTCGCTTCGGTAGCGGCACAGGAGCGCATAGTGCAGAACAAACCATACATCGATTTGCGCCCGTTGCACTTCGGTATCCATGTCGGCGTACACATGCAGGACATGGAATTTGAAAACATTGGACCGCAAACCGTGACTGCCACCGACGGCACCCAGACCACGCAGACAATACTCTGCGACGTGGACAACTGGAATCCAGGACTGTCGGTCGGCGTGCTTGCCGAATGGCGCATCAACACTCACCTGTCGTTGCGCTGCGCTCCGGGCATGCACTTCGGGTCGAAACACCTCGTGTTCCGCAACCTTTCGCTCACCGACGACAACGGCCGGCCGAAGGAAGTGACGCAGGACATGAAGAACACCTATATATCCATACCAGTAGACCTAAAATTCAGTTCGCTCCGCTTCGGCAACTACCGTCCGTATGTCATAGCCGGAATAAACCCGATGATAAACCTTACCGGCAAAGACCAGGACTATGTGCAGCTGAAACGCTACGACACAACGGTGGAAGTGGGACTCGGATGCGACCTGTATCTGCCGTTTTTCAAGCTGATACCCGAACTGAAGTTCTGCTACAGCCTTACCAACAGTCTCAACAAGAGCCACGTGGACGAGATACAAGACCCGACGAGGCGTGCCTACGCCAACTCCGTGACGAACGGACAGAACAAGATGATTGTGCTCACATTCTACTTTGAATAGCCTCAACCGGCCTTTCTTTTCCGCCATTCCGGCCGTCCGTCGAGTGGCGAAAGCTGCCCACGGGAAGACTGAAGCGCAACAAAAACTTGACCAAACACGACAAAAAAGTACATAACTATACCGTTTTCTGTCGAAAAATGTAGTACCTTTGCAACCGCTTTTGTGCGTAATCGCTGGCAGGAAGTAACGAGTTGCCTGTTTATGTTGCGCATAGGGACAAAACAAATATATCATTTAAGAGACAAATGGATTTAATCAAAGTTGCCGAAGAGGCATTCGCAACAGGCAAGAAGCACCCGGAGTTCAAGTCGGGAGACACCGTAACCATCGCCTACAAGATTATTGAGGGAACCAAAGAGCGTATCCAGCTCTACCGTGGTGTGGTGATTAAGATTTGCGGACACGGCGAGAAGCGCCGCTTCACCGTGCGCAAAATGTCAGGCACAGTGGGCGTTGAGCGTATCTTCCCCATCGAGTCGCCCAACATCGACAGCATCGAAGTGAACAAGGTCGGCAAGGTTCGCCGCGCAAAGCTGTACTACCTGCGCAAGCTTACCGGCAAGAAGGCACGTATCAAGGAGAAGAAGACTATCGTCAAAGCACAATGATTGTAGGCGTTTACGCCACATCAAAGACATCCTACAGGGGCGGTTTCGCGCAAGCGAAGCCGCCCCTTGCCGTTGCACGAAGTCACCGTATAAGGTCGAAAATAGAGGCGCACGAGCACGAAATCAGACAGATAGAAGAAACAAGATCTAAAAACCGTAAGCAAACGGCAGTATTTTGCTTACAGTATCTTTATAGAATTCTGTTTGAAAACAAAACCGTAAGCAGAAACAATCCATACGCTTTCAAACTGAAAGTGGCCTATTTAGCCATCGTAAGTGGCCTACTTTTGATGCGTAAATGGCCCACTTTCGAGACGCAAACGGCACACTTATAAAGCACAAGTGGCACAGTAGCCAATGCATCCCTGCGTTAACCTTGCGGAAAGAGGTGGCCGAAGCGTCAAAAACCGAGTTCAGAGCCGAACAAGAAGTCACTTTTTCTTGATTTCTTCACCCTCTTTGTGTTGGTCAATCTCATAGTTTGCGTCCGCATCGGCCTCGCCTTGCAGAGCTTCATGGAAAGACTGCCAGTCCTGAAAACCGGCAAAAAGAGCAAGTCGGTCGAGCGTTGCGCGACTCGGTTTCTCCCTGCCAAGAATGTAGTTTCCCAGTTTTCCTATGGCCGAAGCCTTTGCGGCTGTCCGTTCCGCCTTCTTCTCGATGGTCTCCATCAGCCGTTTCAGTTCCCAATGCTTGTGTTCCATTGTCAAAATGTCTGTTTCCGCAACAGCGGCAAATATTGTACCAAGACGGAACACCTATTGCACAATTCGCCAAAACATCGTAAATTTGCAGAGGAAACAACATTTACACCTATTTATAATGAAAGAATTACCCCTTAAGTACGGTTGCAACCCGAACCAGAAGCCGTCGCGCATATTCATAACCGACGGAGAATTGCCAATCGAGGTGGTCAATGGCCGCCCCGGCTACATCAACTTCCTCGACGCTCTCAACGCCTGGCAGCTCGTGAAAGAGCTGAAAGAGGCCACCGGACTGCCCGCCGCAGCATCGTTCAAGCACGTGTCGCCGGCTGGAGCAGCCATCGGACTGCCGCTGAGTGACACACTTAAGAAGATATACTTCGTGGATGACGTGAAGATTGAGCTTAGTCCCATAGCCTGCGCCTATGCCAGGGCACGCGGAGCCGACCGCATGAGCAGCTACGGCGACTTCATCGCGCTGAGCGACACGTGCGACGAGGCCACTGCAACGCTCATCAAGCGTGAGGTGAGCGACGGCGTCATAGCTCCCGACTACACTCCCGAAGCACTGGAAATATTGAAGGCCAAGCGCAAAGGCACCTACAACGTAATCAAGATTGACCCCAACTATGTGCCCGAAGAGATTGAACGCAAGCAGGTGTTCGGCGTCACCTTCGAGCAGGGACGCAACAACGTGAAGCTCAACGACCCCGCTCTGTTCGCCAACATACCCACAAAGAGCAAGCAGTTCACCGACGAGGCCAAGCGCGACCTCATCATAAGCCTCATCACACTGAAGTACACCCAGAGCAACTCCGTTTGCTACGTCAAGGACGGACAGGCCATAGGCATCGGAGCCGGACAGCAGAGCCGCATCCACTGCACCCGTCTGGCCGGCAACAAGGCCGACATTTGGTGGCTGCGCCAACACCCAAAGGTGATGAACCTGCCATTCGTCGACGGCATACGCCGCGCCGACCGCGACAATACTATAGATGTATACATCAGCGACGACTATGACGACGTGCTCCGCGACGGCACTTGGCAGATGTTCTTCAAGGAGAAGCCCGAGCCACTGTCGCGTGAGGAGAAGCGCGAATGGATAGCCAAGAACACCAAGGTGGCTCTCGGCAGCGATGCATTCTTCCCCTTCGGCGACAACATCGAGCGCGCCCACAAGAGCGGTGTGGAATATATAGCCCAGGCCGGAGGTTCGGTGCGCGACGACAACGTTATCGAAACCTGCGACAAATACGGAATCACGATGGCCTTCACTGGCGTGCGTCTGTTCCACCATTAATATATATAGGTGGGCAGAAGCCGACACTTCCGTCCACATAAACACCACACCATTATGGACATCGACGACATAATAGCCGGCGGAGGCATGGTGTTCAAGAAAGCTCCAAGCGGAGACCGCCAGGAGAAGAAGAAGACCAAGGCCAAGAAAAAGCAGTACATAACGGGGGCGCACGGCAGCGGTTCGGCCAAACAAAAGGCAAAATACCGCGAGCAGCGAGCCAACAGACACAAGGGAAAATAACGTTTCGCGACGCATAACACCCTTGATATTGACGAGAATATCAAAATTCTAAGACATTTGTCACGGCGCAATGTTCTTTCACATTGCGCCGTTTTACATTTTATAATACATTTGCAATCACAGTGCCGTGCGGGCACTACTAACCTTAGTAAACACTTTTTTTTCGAACGACAAGACGAATTTAACAAACTAACCAAACCAAAACATATTTATGAAAAAACTATTTACGTTAGGATTGACGCTTCTTCTGACCGCCATAACGGCAGGAGCGCAGGACGAACAGTCAAGGAAGCTGTGGGATTTCCGCCAGGGCTTCAGTGATGAAACACTCGCCAACTTCGCAGCAGACGCTGCCGCAAGCGACGGTTACTGGACAGACAAGACAGCCAACGGCTTCTACGAGTCGAAGGCAGGACGCAGTGCCGGCGAGGTAAAGTGTAAAGTGGGCGGAGAAGACTGGGTTGTTCCAGAGACTCAAGGACTTGTGTTTGCCGCAAAAAGTGCCCAACACCTCTGCATACAGTTCAAGTCGGAGACATTTGGCCCTCACGTATGGCTCAACGGAAAGAAAGACGAAGATGCCGTTACCATCCCTAACGTTCCGGCTGGTGACTCCGTTACCGTTATATTCAGTTCGCACAAGGACACTGATAGTCGTGGCTTCACCATCAAGACTTCCGGTTTCACCGGCAAGGACGGTTCCACCACCACTTGGAAGACAAAGGGTATGGACACCGCAGTCATCATCAACAACAACGCAGAAGCCTCCGACCTCAAGTTGCAGGCCACTAGCGGCATGCACTACCACTTCATCTGCATCGGCGAAACGCCCAAAGGGGAAGAACAACCCGTCAAGATAGCCTATCTGTATGACTCCGGCTACGCAAACTACGACCCGAAGAACGACCCTGACAACACACTCAGCGAAATCATTTCCGAGTATTTCTCCGACGCAAAGTACATTTCTATGGACGTGGCTGGCGACATGAGCGCAGTAACCGCTGACTCGCTGAAATCATTCGATGCTGTAATCGTGAGCGGTGCAATCAACGCTTCCTCCGCCTATGCAAGTACAATAAAGGAAGCCATCGCTTTCGTGCCAATACTCAACCTAAGCACAAACCTCTATGAGGCATGGGGCTACGGCAAGGCCACTCCAACACAGACCAACACTGTACTTGTGGGCGAAGCTGCACGCAAGTCGTCACTGTTCAGTCCGTCCATATCCGGAGAAGAAGGTTCTTACATCGACGAGGAAGGCAATCTTCAGCTGCTCGTTGAAGGCGAAAGCATCACCGGATACACAGCCGAAGAAGGCTCATACTTCGCCAACGACAGTGTCTATGCCACCGCCGACGGAGTCAACGCCATACACTTCCACAATGCCGGCCACAACGCTTATCTCATGATTCCGTACTCTTATAATCAAGTACCCGAAGACAACGCTGTCGACATTCTCTATAACGCATTGTCGACACTCATTGACTCAAAGGCTTCAATCACCAACACAGCCAAGCCTCTCATCAGCGAAACATACAACAACCTGTCTACTTCGGTATCGATAAAGAGCGGCACTAAGAACGCTAAGTGCTACTACACCACAGACGGAACCGAGCCTACGCTGGCCAGCACACCCTACACAGAACCGTTTGAAATCACAGACAAGGACGTGACCGTCAAGGCCATCGCCATTGCCGACGGCTATCTGCTGAGCGAAGTGAGCGAGAAGACCATCGCAATACACGAGTTGGCCAAGACTCCTACATTCTCTCTCGAAATGGAAGACGGCAAGACCACTGTCACTCTCGTGCCTGCTAACGAAGGCGACAGCGTATACTTCAACTACACTGGCAGCAATGCCATAGCCCAATCAGAGCTTTACACAGCTCCGTTCGTACTGACAAAGCACGCCACAATCTCTACCTTCACTGCTGCCAAGGGCAACTACCTGCAGTCTGAAACAGCCAGCGAGGACATCGAAGTGCTGAACGAGAAGGTTAGAATCGACATCGTTTCGCAGTTCAACGCCAACCAGAAAGAATGGCAGTCGGCAGCCGGAACATACTATGTAGGCAAGAGCGGCTACAACTTCTACACCGATGAAGTAATCGGCACAGAGACTGACTCTACAGGAACAGTACACAACATATATGCACCTGCTGACTCTCTCTACACATACAACCCCGGCAACGGTTGGGAAGTGAAGACCTACGGACAGGTAATTGCATGGGAGAGCAACACTCTTGGCCACAATGTGGGTGACCCCAACGCCTACAACCCGGCTACAGCATACGACGACTCTGAGGCAAACGCATCCAACTGCCACATCACATTCGCAGGTGTAGGCTCCAACGGTGACGGCGAGAAAGACCCGACATCAGCATTCCTGCAGAGCACAGAGGCATTCCAGGCACCGTTTGACATCGTTGCCATCGTAGGCGGCAAGGACTCTATCAAGCTTGAGGTGTCTGTAGCTACCGACACTACCGACGTTAAGAACTGGCAGTCTATTGGCTACGTTTACAGTCCGAAGGTTGAAGCCGACAGCAAGGGTCGCCTCTACCAGAAGAACCTGCTGTCTTATGAAGGCACAGACAAGGTGTTTGTGAAACTGGCTGCCAAGAACACGAGCGGCCGTCTGTTCAACGTGATTATCTACAACGCAGGCGAGAAGTCTGGAGAGTACACTGGCATCGTCAATGTGAACAAGAAAGACAACGCAACCAGCGAAGTTGTGCGCACAATCGTCTACAGCATGAACGGCACACAGCTCAACAAGGCAGCCAAAGGCTTGAACATCGTGAAGACAATCTATGCCGACGGCACTGTAAAGACCCAGAAGGTTATCGTGAAGTAACCCGTCTGACAACATCTATCATATCATTTTAATCTGAAGAGAGGGGCTTGGACGTTGCGTCCAAGCCCCTCTCTTCAGTATCTGCGAGCATAAAGTTCAGGAGGCTTCACTCCATGTTGAGCGTCTTGTCGCAGTATTCTATGACGGCCGGGCGGTGGGTGATGAATATCACTGTGCGGCCTTTGGACGACAGGATATTGTTGAGAAGGGTGCGCTCCGTCTGCGGATCGAGAGCACTTGTGGCCTCGTCGAACAACATGATGCCGCCACCGCGCAACAATGCGCGGGCTATTGCTATGCGCTGAGCCTGACCTTCGCTCAGTCCGCCGCCGCCCTCCGTGGTCTTTGTATCGAGTCCTTCGGGCAGCGAAAGTACGAAGTCGGCGCACGAAAGGCGCAGAGCCTCAAGCATGTCCCGTTCGGTTGCTTCGGGATTGCCAAGACGCAGGTTGTCGCGGATGGTGCCGCTGAGGAGCGTATTGCCCTGCGGCACATACACGAAGTTGCAGCGCGACAGCGGCGAAACCTCATGTTCGGCAGTGCCATCATATAGTTCTACGCTGCCCGTTTTGGGACGCATCAGCCCGAGAATAAGTCTTATAAGCGTGGTCTTGCCGGCACCCGTCTCGCCGAGAATGGCAGTACACGTGCCTGGAGCGAAATCAAACGACAAGTTGTCAATCACGTTGCGCGTGCCGTCGTCGTATGCGTAGGTGACGTTGCGCAGCCTTACGCCGCACGGTGTGCCCATTCTGACAGGTTCGCCCTGCTCCTCCTCGGGCGTATCCTCCAGTTCCATGAGCCGTTCCACGGCTGTAAACACCGCCACAAAGGCCGGTGCGAGCTTGGTAAGGTCGCGCGCAGGGTTCTGTATGCGGTAAACGAGTTGCAGGAAAGCAGTCATAGAGCCAAACGTAAGTGTGCCGTGATACAACCTGACTGCGCTCCACAGGAACGCCACAAGGTAGCCTAAGGAAAATCCGGCGTTGAGAAAAAGGCTGGAAACGACCGAGAAGCGGGTGCGGCGGCGCACGTGGGAACGCAAAATGCTTTGGGTGGCGTCGAGCCGCCGAACCATCAGATGGTCACATTCGAGCGTCTTTATGAGCATACGGTGCTGCACTGTCTCCTGCAACAGGCTCTGTACGCGGCTGTCACTGTGGCGCACCCGGCGGGTGAACCGCCGCATGCGGGAAACGTAGATTCTGCTCAAGAGAATGAATACAGGCAGGATGGCGACTGTAATCAAGGCGAGCACAGCGTCCATGCCGAGCAGATATAAGAATGCTCCAACGAAGAGAGCCATTACGGAAAGAGTGTTGGGCAATGTCTCGGTAAGGAAGTTGACCACAGTAGTGACATCCGACTCCAACCGGTTGACCACATCGCCGCTGTGTCTGCGCTCCTTGCCGTGCCATTCTGAGCGCAACAGCCGGTCGAGCATGCGCTGCTGCATCATGTTTTGAGCCTTTACGCCGAGTATGTTCTTAATCCACACACGTCCGACACTGACGGCAAAGTCGCACAAAATGAGCAACGCCATGATGCCAACTGCCCAATACAGCGACCCTTGGCGCGCACCCGACGCGATGTCGATGGCACGTTGCACTGCCCAAACCGAGGCAAGACTCACCCCTACCCCAGTCAGTCCCAAGATGGCGTTGAGCGCAGTTTGCAGCCTGTTGCCGCGCCATGCCTGCCAAAGCCAGCGCAGAGAACCCTTCCGGATGCACAACAGGACACTGATGAAATGCGGACGTTTATATCTGAACATATCCTTTCCCTCTGACTGATACGGGTCTTTGCCCGTAACGTTTTGCCGTTTGCCGAGGCGGAAACCACAAAGTTTCGCCATATATTATATATGTATGTACACTAACAGATATGTACTCTAACATCTCCCGTCGGCACCCCACATCATCTTCTGGCGCAGCACCTGCGGATAGGTCTGTCCCATGCGCTTCACCACATTCACGCTGTAAGGAGCTTTGGAGAGGGTTATTCGTGTGCCCTCACTGCACTTTTCCGACCGCCCGTCTATGGCTATGAGGAAGTTGTGGTTGCGACTTTCCACGTCAAGTGTCAGCACCACGCTGTCGTTCATCACTATCGGACGCATATTGAGACTGTGCGGAGCGACGGCGGTCATAAGGAACACGTTCGTTCCAGGCACGATTATCGGCCCTCCGTTGCTCAGCGAGTAGGCCGTAGAGCCAGTGGGAGTGCTCACGATAAGTCCGTCTGCCTGGTATGTGGTGAGGTATTCGCCGTTGACGGCAGCACGTATGGAAATCATCGACGCGTTGTCGCGCTTCAGTATCGACACGTCGTTGAGGGCGAATGGCGGTGCGCTGAACCTGAAGCCCGGCACATCCACCTGTATCGTCTTGCGCGGTTCCACGGTATATTCGCCCTTGTGGAGTTGCGCGATGCAGGCTTCTATCTCCTCGGGAGCCACGTCGGCAAGAAATCCGAGTCGTCCCACGTTCACTCCAAGTATGGGTATTCCCTTTGCCCCCACGCGGCTTGCTGCCTTCAGAAACGTGCCGTCGCCGCCTACGGATATGACGAAGTCGGCACTGAAAGCGTCGTCTTCAAACACCTCGGCTCCGGGGACACTGAGTCCGGCGGTGGAGGTGATGAAATCATAGTAGGCTCTGTCAACGGCTATTTCGCAGTCGTAAGAGCACAGACACGACAGCAGCCGCCGTATGGATGCGGACTTCTTGGATTGATATGTGTTGCCGAAAATGGCAAATCTCAGCTTTTTGGTCGCCATAAAATGTCTCCGTAAATGTATTATTGCAGGCAAATGTGTTTCCGTTTGGCAAACATTTGCTACTTTTGCGTAAGCGTAAAAACACACCAAGTGCGCACTGCCCGAAATGTAAACGGCCGAGTTACGGTGCGTAAACGGCCTGTTTACGATACGTAAATGGCCCATTTACGATGCGTAAGTGGCCGAGTTACGAAACGCAAGTGTACGTGCGCCTTATGCAAAGGTAGCAAAAACGGAAAGAAACAAGCAAAAACGAGACGAAGAATGACCAAACTAAGCGTGAATATCAATAAAGTTGCCACCATCCGCAACGCCAGAGGCGGCAACGTTCCCAACGTGTTGCGCGTGGCAACCGACTGCGAGGACTTCGGGGCTGAGGGCATCACCGTGCACCCACGTCCCGACGAGCGGCACATAAGGTATCAGGATGTGCGCGACATACGGCCGCTGCTCAAGACAGAACTGAACATCGAGGGCAACCCGATTGACAAGTATATAGACCTCGTACTGGAGGTGAAGCCTACACAGGTGACGCTTGTGCCCGACGCGGAAGACCAGATAACGTCCAACCACGGGTGGGACACGAAGAAGAACAAGAGTTTTCTGACCGACGTAATCGGGCGTTTCAAGGAGGCCGGCATACGCACTTCCATCTTCGTCGACCCCGACGTGGAGATGGTGGGCTATGCCAAAGAGTGCGGAACCGACCGTGTGGAACTCTACACCGAACCGTATGCGGCCAACTATGCCACCGACCGCGAGGCGGCCATCGCCCCTTTCGTAGCGGCAGCGGAGGAAACCCGGAGGCTGGGACTGGGACTCAACGCCGGCCACGACCTCAGTCTGGCCAACCTGCACTACTTCCACGAGCGCATACCTTGGCTCGACGAGGTGAGCATCGGGCACGCCCTCATCTGCGACGCCCTGTATATGGGTCTGCACGCTACTATTCAGAAATATCTGCAGGCGTTGAAATAGTCTGCAAGAGAGCGTTTTTACACAAGCAAATAAAGGTTTTTCATCCATAAAAGAAAGGAAAGAAACATGGTTTACGTATTTTTGGCCAATGGCTCAGAGGAAGTTGAAAGTCTGGCAGTGGTAGACATTCTCCGTCGCGGAGGCGTGGAGGTGAAGACTGTCAGCACCACTGGCAGCGAGTATATAGAATCGTCGCACGGCATAACCATCAAGGCCGACACTCAGATAGAGACCGAAGATTTTGCCGATGCGGAACTTCTCGTGTTGCCGGGCGGCATGCCTGGAGCGACAAATCTCAACGACAATGCCAAAGTGAGACAACTGCTGACAGCCCAGGCTGCAAAGGGCGGACGAATCGCAGCCATCTGCGCCGCACCGATGGTACTCGGAGGCCTCGGACTGCTCAAGGGGCGGCGCGCAACGTGCTATCCTGGGTTTGAGAAATATCTGGACGGCGCTGTCTACACCGCAGAACTGGTGACAACCGACGGCAACATAACCACCGGCCGAGGCCCCGCTGCAACCCTGCCGTTTGCCTATTCGCTGCTCGAAGCGTTCGTCGGCAAGAAGGCAACCGACGAGCTGCGCGACGGAATGATATACACTCAACTGCTGAAAGAGGCGTAAAAGGGTGGACTATATAATAATCGTAGCAGGAGGCAAAGGGCTGCGCATGGGTGCGCCATTGCCCAAACAGTTTCTGCCAGTTGGCGGAAAACCAGTGCTCATGCGCACGATTGAACGGTTCAGAGCCTACTCCGGCAACATTTCCATAATACTCGTTTTGCCCGAAGACCAGCAGAGTTTTTGGAGCAAACTGTGCGCCGAACATGACTTTCAGGTCGAGGTGCTGTGCGCCAACGGCGGCAGTACGCGGTGGGAGTCGGTAGGAAACGGCCTGAAGCTCATCCCCGACGATGCACAAGGGGCGGTGGGAGTACACGACGGTGTGCGTCCTTTCCCCAGCATCGAGGTGATTCAGAGGTGCTATGACACAGCCAAACGCACTGGAGCCGCCATACCTGTCACTCCTGTGGTGGAGACTTTGAGGCGCACCGACGGCACTACCGTGCCACGGAGCGACTATCGGCTGGTGCAAACGCCGCAGGTGTTCGACATTCAACTGCTGAAAGAGGCCTACCGTCAGCCCTACTCCGAACTGTTCACCGACGACGCTTCGGTTGTTGAAGCGGCCGGACACGTCGTGACAACCGTTGACGGCAACAGGGAAAACATCAAGATAACCACCCCGTTTGACATAATTGTGGCCGAAGCACTGGCCGACAACGAAGCCCGGCAGCGGCCTTGACAACGGCAAAAGACCCACACAGCACGACGTGACAAGCATATTGGCACAAGACATCCAGTTTCTCCCGGGAGTAGGTCCTAGCCGAAAAAAGATACTGAGCAGCGAACTCGGCATCAACACCTACGGCGACTTGCTCCTCAACTTCCCGTACAAATACATCGACCGCAGCAGGGTTTACACCGTAAGGGAACTGACTGGCGAGATGCCTCTGGTGCAGGTGTGCGGCCAAATACTCAGCTACGAGACTTTCGAATACGCTCCTCACCGCGAACGGGTGGTGGCCCACTTCGCCGACGGCACGGGAGTAATGGACCTTACATGGTTTCACGGCGGACGCTATGCCATGAAGACCTACAAGCCAAGAACCACCTATGTAGTGTTCGGCAAGCCGAGTATGTTCAACGGACGGGTCAACATCGTACACCCCGACATCGACCCTGTCAGCGACATGGAGCTGAGTGGCAGGAGCATGCTGCCCTACTACTCCACTACGGAGAAGATGAAAAAGAGCGGCATCACGTCGCGCACGATGGAGAAGCTGACCACATCTCTGCTGGAAAAGCTGACCGCTCCGATAGACGAAACGCTGCCTCTGTTCATCACTTCAAGGCTCCATCTTGCGTCACGCGACGAGGCTCTGCGCTCAATCCACCATCCGCAGGATGCCAAAGCACTGGAACGTGCCCGCGTAAGGCTGAAATTCGAGGAACTTTTCTACGTTCAGCTCAACATAGTCAGGTATGCAAGCGACCAAAGGCGCAAATACCGTGGCTACATCTTCCCTACCGTTGGAACAAATTTCAACGGCTTCTACCACAACAACCTGCATTTTCAACTCACCGAAGCACAGAAGCGCGTGATGAGGGAGATACGCAACGACATGCGCACCGGCCGGCAGATGAACCGTCTGTTGCAGGGCGACGTCGGCTCGGGCAAGACTCTCGTGGCACTGATGGCCATGCTCATTGCCATCGACAACGGCTTTCAGGCGTGCATAATGGCTCCCACGGAAATACTTGCAGAACAACATCTGGCCACGATAAACGCCTTTCTCGAAGGCATGCCCATAAAAACCGAACTGCTGACAGGCATGGTGAAGGGCAAAAGGCGCAAGGAGGTGCTCGAAGGACTGGCCAACGGCACGGTGAATATACTCGTGGGAACTCACGCGGTGATAGAAGATACGGTGCGCTTCTCGCAACTCGGCATAGTCGTAGTGGACGAGCAGCACCGCTTCGGTGTGGCACAAAGGGCAAAGATGTGGAGCAAAAACGACAATCCACCGCACATCCTCGTGATGACA
This sequence comes from bacterium, assembly GCA_963630025.1. GTDB lineage: Bacteria > Bacteroidota > Bacteroidia > Bacteroidales > Bacteroidaceae > Prevotella. The sequence goes on from CAVGKZ010000085.1 coordinate 40,403, forward strand.
GCCACACCCATTCCGCGCACTCTCGCCATGACTCTTTACGGCGATCTCGACGTGAGCGTCATCGACGAGCTGCCTCCCGGACGCAAACCCATAGCCACCAAGCACGTGTTTGACAACAATCTGCCCACGCTATACGAGAGCATACGCAACCAGATACGGCAGGGACGGCAGGCTTACATCGTATTTCCGCTGATAGAAGAGAGCGAAAAAACCGACCTGAAGAACCTCGAAACGGGTTTTGAAACGCTCTGTCAGGTGTTTCCTGGCTTCCGCTTGGGCAAGGTGCACGGGCGCATGAAGCCCAAGGAAAAGGAAGCCGAGATGGAGAAATTCGCCAAGGGCGAGACCCAAATCCTCGTGGCCACCACCGTAATTGAGGTAGGTGTCAACGTGCCGAACGCCTCGGTAATGGTCATACTCGACTCACAACGCTTCGGTCTGTCGCAGCTTCACCAGCTCCGCGGGCGCGTCGGACGAGGTGCGGAGCAGTCGTATTGCATACTCGTCACGCCCTACAAACTGAGCGAAGACACCCGGAAACGCATAGATATAATGTGCGGCACCAACGACGGATTCAAGATTGCCGAGGCCGATCTCAAGCTCCGGGGACCCGGCGACCTTGAAGGCACGCAACAGAGCGGCATGGCTTTCGACCTGAAGATTGCCGACATAGCCCGCGACGGACAGCTCGTTCAGCTTGCCCGCGATGAGGCTCGGCGCATAATAGAGGCCGACCCGACAGGCGAAAAGCCCGAATACGCCATGCTCTGGAACCATCTGAAAGAGCAAAGAAAGGACAGCATGGACTGGTCATCCATATCATAGAACAACCGCAAAACGCCGTTTTTGAAAGGCGAAAAGGCTGTCAGCCAATATGTTAATTCGGGCACAAAGAGTGTTAATGTGCCGTTTTGTTACGCAATTTTCATTATCTTTGCGACGTTATTACTACAAAGGAGGATGCCATACGGCTTTAATTGGATTGTAATTACCGCCGTCTATCCCCTTCAACAAGTGCTTTTTGGCACTGCAAAACCGATACATTCTTATGATTACAAACAAAATTAGGCATGTCGCCGCTTTTATATTCGCTGTTGTGTGTAACGTTTCCGTTTCGGGACAGGACCTCTTGGCCAACCAAGCCCCAATAGACAGGAAGATGAAAGCGGTGGACTCCGTAGCCCTGAACCGCATTATGCAAGCAGAACAGAGCGAATCGCCGGCAGCATACCTTTATGAAGACTGGGACAACCGCTACGCCCACAAGGCCACTGCCCTGCCCGACTCGTTCAGAATAGACCTCCGTCACTTCCACATGCCCACTCCGAGCCGCATCATTACATCCAATTTCGGCAGCAGATGGGGGCGTCAGCACAAAGGACTCGACATTAAAGTGTATATAGGCGACACCATTCGTGCCGCATTCTCGGGCAAAGTTCGTGTGGTAAGATACGAGAGAGCCGGCTACGGCAACTATGTTGTGATACGCCACGACAACGGATTGGAGACCATTTACGGCCACATGTCGAAGCAACTCGTTGCGGAAAACCAGGAAGTACGTGCAGGTGAACCTATCGGACTGGGTGGAAACACGGGTCGCAGCACCGGTTCACACCTGCATTTCGAGACCCGCCTGTGCGGCGTTGCCCTCAATCCGGCACTTATGTTCGACTTCCGCAATCAGGATGTGGTCAGCGACTTCTACACATTCCGCCGCAGTACATACGACGACGAGTCGGTTGTTGCCACCCGTTTGCGCGGTGTTGGCGGAAAGGTGAACAGCAAAGAGTCTGACGATGACATAGAACTGTCTACAGCTGCGCCGGCTGCATCATACGAAGCTGCGGTTCGCTTCCACAAAGTGTCCGCCGGAGAGACTCTATATAGCATAGCTCAGAAGCGCGGAACCACGGTTGAATCGCTCTGCAAGCTCAACAGAATTGGCAAGAACGTGCGTCTTATGCCTGGCCAGATATTGAAATACAACTGAAAAAGGCACAGAGCAACGTCAACAAATAGGTTGGAATACAACTGAAAAGAGAACATAAACACACTCTGAAAGGGATTTTCGCAATGCGGAAATCCCTTTTTCTATGACCTTAATCCGAGGATTGGTGCAGCAGAATGCTATGCTTTCACCAGGCAAACGGCTTTGTTTTCGGCTCTAAGCGATATTCCTCCTGACTCAAAGGACTATCGTTTTCACCTCCAAACACCATCATTATGCATCTAAGCACTATCAGTTACACCTCTAAGCACTATCAGTTATACCTCAAAACACCATTCCTCCCTGTTTCTAAGCGATGCTGTTTTGGAAGTCAAAAGCTATCGTTTTCACCTCCAAACGACATCGCTACTTATTCTAAACATCCTTTATAATGTCCCGAAGCAGGAACGAAGCGTTCTGGTTGCGGGCCACTCCCGGGGCTATGCGGTAGGTGTAGGTGATTTTGTCGGACAGTTTTATCTCGAAACAATAGTTGACGAAGCGTTCTGGCTGAGTGTCTGCCATCTTGGAAAGCTCAAGGTCGTGGGTGGCAATCAGGCCGGTTACGGGCAACCGTGATATGGCACTGAGGAACATACGCGAACCGTTGAGCTTGTCGAGCGAGTTGGTGCCCTTCAGTATTTCGTCGAGTATTATCAGCGTACGGCGCGATTGGCGGCAACTGTCTATGAGTTGTTTGAGCCTCAACAGTTCGGCATTGAAGTAGCTGATGCCGTGGGCGAGGTCGTCACTGGTGCGCATACTGCTGAAAAGCGAGAACACCGACACCCTCATGCGCCGAGCGAACACCGGCATACCGGCCATCGCCAGTATATAGTTGGTGCCGATGGCGCGCAGAAACGTACTCTTTCCAGCCATGTTCGCCCCCGTAACGATGTAAAAACTGCCGTCGGCAAAAGCGAAATCGTTGGGTACGGCCTTGCTGCCGAGGAACGGATGAGCCACGCCATCCACCTCATACACCACCGAGTCGGCATCCACCACCTCCGCGTCGATGGCTTCAGGCTCGTTGTAGCGGTATGTGGCCATCGAAACCCGTGCGTCCATCTCGCTCACCGCTTCAATCCACTGCTCCACGCTGCCCATATACCGCCGCTGCCAGCGCAGGAAACGGCGCAAGAGAAAGTAGTCGCTGAGCATCAACACGTTGAAAAGCATCATACCGAGCACATTGCCACGGCGGTCAAGTCCGTCGGTTATCCTCTCCAACTCTGCAAACGAGCGCAGTGCACCGCTTTCCTGTCCTGCCAGAGTGTCCACTATGCGGCGGTTGTCTGCCGCCTTGAAGTTTGACGAAGCTATGAGACCCACCATGCCGGAATACGCCTTAAACTGCGGATTGAGCTGCCCCACTATGCGCGACACGCCTTGCAGCGGTTTGGAGCAGAGCAGAAACACCGCCGAAAACTGCACTATGCCCCACCATACTGCCAAATTTCCGTTCACCAAACCGAACGCTGCCAAGACGCAGACGGCAAAGAAGCCCAATATGGCCGCCCAAGCCACCGCCAACACCACTGGACTCATGGCCACCGACGCCACCTCTACACCCTTGGCGTTGGCCAAAGCGCGCACAACATCTGCCGTGTCTGTGCGATGACCGTGACCAAGTGCGAGAAAATCAGCGCGCCACTCTTCAGCCTCAGCCACCTCCCTTGCCGCCTCAGCCTGCGCCCTTATCGAAGCGGAGGTTTTGTGGTTTGCCCCACGGTCGAGCGCACTTGTAGCCAGCGTTTCCGCCAAACGGTCGGCACCGCCGGTGGTCACTGCGCGGCAAATGCGGTTGTAGAGCGACTGCCGACCGAACACATCCATGTCGAAGGCATACTCATGCTGCGGATTGGCATACCGCGCACCGTCGTCAAAGCATGAAAAATCGCCGTCAAGATAGTGCAGTTCGCCGTCGTAAACGCCGTGCAAGGCCACAAGGCGGTCAATCCTGCGGTCGTTATCGACATCCATGCGCCGCACTATCACGTACATTGCGAACATGACGGCGGCCAGCCACAAGAACAAGGTTGTGGCTCCATCGACGGCGGTATAAGCCACAACGAGAGCCACCGCCACGACAAACGAGGCCAACTCCGCCGCGACGAGCAGCCGTCCCTTGCGTTTCAGTGTGCGAATGTCTGCGGCAAGAGTCTCTGCCTTGCCTTTATAGTAATCGTAGAGATTGGTTTTCTTCATAATGTTTGTGATGTTTTTCAACACTTATTCTGTCACGTCGCTCTTGTTTCAAGGCGACGAAAATGCGTTCAGCCAACGGTTTTGCCATACACCGTGCGATGTATTTCGTCTCGCGTCGAGGCGAACGCACCGTCCATGTCGTCCACTCCGCGAAACATCAGGAGCATAGGCAACCAACCGTCGCCCTCGCGGTATGGCGGCTGGCGGTAAGTCTGACCGCAAAGACTGAAGCCGCACCTGCGGTAGAAGCCTATGCGCCGCCGGGCGAGGTCGCTTTCAGGCATCTCCACCTCAAGCACTATGCGTGGCGACAGTCGCGCCATCTCCTCCAACGCCATCTGTCCGTATCCCCGTCCGCGCAGGTCGGGACTTGTGGCAAAGTGCTCTATGTAGGCCATGTCGCCCAGTTGCCAGTAGTTCAGCAGCCCTATGCGCACCTCACCATCGCGGATTAGCATGGGATGGAAGAGCGCGTTTTCACGGCAGTTATGACGTTGTTGCTCAATGTCGCGTCGTTCTTCCCGCGGAAACGAATCCACTAAAAGGGCTTCCATGTAGGTGTAGTCGGCGCAATTGGTGTCGCGTGTCTCGTGTAGTGTCATTTTTGAGTATCTTTTCTCATTAAAGGATGGTTCAAAGTTACGCATTAGTTTCGGTAAGAGCCATTCTCGTTAACTGTTTTTGACACCTTCGACAGAGCTATGTTCCTGTTCAGTTGCCAATACGATGAGCAGCGTTTTCCACCTACTAACAGGTCATTAGCAAATACAGGCCGAAAAACTGTAAGCAAAACACAGTCATTTGCTTACAGTATGCGTTACAAACAACCCTATCCAACAAGACTGTAAGTAAAAACAACCTGTACAGTTACGGACTGAAAACGCCCCGTTTACGAGTCGTAAATGCGGCATTTAGGAGAGCTAAATGGCATACTTACAACTCACAAATGGCACACTTGCTTTTGCGAACGGCATCGTTAGGACATTCAGCCACATCCATAGCTGTCAAAAACCGCCGTTTCTCCATCGCCATTTCGGCTTTTTTGTCTAAATTTGCGACCGACAACTAACCTTTATCAACATTATTATATACATGAAACATTATCTTATACCTGTGGCGGCGGCAGCCCTGCTCGCTCTTCCCGCATCATTATACGCCCAAGACCAATACCGTCCGTCGGCCATTATGTGGCTCACACCGCAAGCCGCAAGCGACATCGTGGTGCCGTTTGCCCCGACAGACGAGGGCGTGCAGTTGCCCGTGCGCTGGGGAATGGACGTGGCGTGGCTCAGCGAGCAGAACATGCGCAAGGGCATCAACCACATCGGACTGGCCAACCTGTCGCTTGTGCGCAGCTCCTTCCAGACCACCGAAGCGCTGAACGACGACGGGTCGCTCACTGCGGCGCAGATAGAGATGCTAAGGAAGCGCAACGCCGTGGCCGACCTCATGGGCAGCAGTGTCGACCTGGTGCTCAACGAAGACCAGGAGGCGGGCATCGTGGACTACTACGTGAAGGACGGCAAGGCCAACACCGACCACTGGGCGCAGCTCATCGACGCAAGCGTGGCGTGGATTGAGGCTAACTCAAAGCACAAGGTAATAGCTCTGTCGCCGTTCAACGAGCCGGACTACGGCTGGGGACAGGGTTCTCTGAGCGACATGAAGGAGATTGCCCGGAAGATAAAGGAGGACTATCCGCGACTGAAGAACATAGCCGTGACCGGCGGCAACACGCTCAACGACGACCAGGCGTCGCAGTGGTACAACGGACTGAAGCCCTACGTGGACTGGGGCAACACCCACCAACTGGCAGGCAGCTTCGACAACTACGCCAACTTCTTCGCCGAGGTGGCCAAGGACGGGCTGCACCCCTACGCCGACGAGCTGCACAACGTGGGCGAGGCCATGGTAGGAGCCGAATATGGCATGAAGACCGCCGTGTGGTGGGGCTTCGACAGCAGGGCGCGCGGCGAGTTTTGCGACATAAGCAACAACGGCAGCCGCATAGCCTATGGGGAACTGCGCGACAAGTGGACTTCGGCCAGTGTGTACCGCCACAACGACGGACGGGTAAAGGCGTTCATCGGTTCGTCGGAACGCCAGGCCAACACATCCACCTTCATGTTTGTCAACAAGGAGCGCGTCGCTTACTACGACGGACAAGGCCCCACGCGCGAGTGGCTAATCGAGATGCCGGGCGGCACTGGCTATCAGAAGGGGCAGACCAACGCCGAGCGTGTGGTGGACATCACCTGGGGCGAGGACGTGCCCAGCAAAGCCATCAGCGGCAGCTATGCCATTGTCAACAAGGCCACGGGCACTCTGCTCTCGCAGTCGGGCGACGCGATAGACCTGACCAAGCAGACAGGCTCGGCAACCGCCAAGCAGACGTGGAACGTGGCTCCGGTGGACAGTCGCATTGGCGGCGACTACAGCTTCTACTCAATCACTTCGGCCAACGACAGCCGCCACATCGACGTGGAAAACTACTCGTGCCTGCCCGAGGCGTCGGTGATAGCCTACGCCAACGACACGCCCACGGCCAACCAGCAGTGGTATCTGGAGTATGCGGGCGACGGTTGCTACTACCTGCGCAACCGCGAGAGTGCGCTCTACCTGACCGCCAAATCGAAGTATGCCATCAACCACGTGGGCGTAAACCAGAACACTCTGCTCGGTGCTGACGCTCGCGACCGTCAGCGTTGGCGCATCATAGCCCCGGCAACGGTTTACGACACTACCGCTCCGGCGCAACCCGGCGGACTGACGGCCACGCCCAACGCCGCGTCGGTGGCTCTGCAGTGGACTTCGGGCAGCGAGAATGACCTGGCCGGCTACATGATATTGCGCACAGAAAAGGGCAAGGATGACTGGAACACGATAGGCCGTGGCATACTGGGCAACCAGTTTACGGACAACACCTGCCGCCAGGGCTGCACATATATATATAAGGTGGTGGCCACAGACCTTTCGGACAACCGTTCAAAGGCTTCCGACACAGTGGAGGCCACGACAACGGGTGCACCGTCGATGGTGGCTCGCTGGACTTTCGCCAACAACATCAACGACGAAACGGCCAACATGATGGACGCAGCCATATACGGCACCGCCACTTACGCCGAGGGTCACAAGGCAGAAACGAAGTCGCTGACGCTCAACGGCAGCGACACGTGGCTGCAACTGCCATACGAAGTGGCCGGAAGCGACGAACTGACCATAGCCATGTGGGTGAAGTGGACAAACTCCAGCAAGACTTGGACCCGACTGTTTGACTTCGGCACCGATACAGACCACTACATGTTCCTCACGCCCAGGGCAGACAACAACGTGATGCGCCTTGCCCTGAAGAACGGTGGCAGCGAACAGACGCTCGACTGCCCGTCGCGGTTGTCGGCAGCCAAGTGGGTTCACGTGGCGGTCGCGTTCGGCAAGGACAGCGTGGCCATATATCTCAACGGCGAAAAGGCGGCTTCCACGACAAGCATCACCATCAAACCGTCGGAGGCAGGCACCATACTGAACTACATAGGCCGCAGCCAGTTCAGTTCCGACCCGCTTTTCCAGGGCTATATCAGCGACTTGCGTATATACAACCATGCTCTCACCACCAGCGACATAAGCAAAGTGATGGAAGGACAGACGAGCGGCATAGCCCTACCCTACCAGACAGACAGCGCAAACCATGGCGGCAAGACATACAATCTGGGCGGGCGGCAAGCCTCAAAGGGACTGCTGGTGAGCAAAGGACGGAAGTTCTACAAGTCCGGAAACGGGCGATGACAGTTTGCCAAAAGGCGAGCAACAGGACAAAGGGGCTGGAACAGACACTGCCGTCCGCACTCGTTTTTGCTCCGAATGGCCTGTATTTCGGGGATTTTGGCTAATTTTGCAGCCGACAAACTGCGCCCTGACGATGCCGTCACGGGATGACAGTATGCGAAAAAGGCACAATGAAGAAACTATTTATAGAGACCTACGGTTGCCAAATGAACGTGGCCGACAGCGAAGTGGTGGCGTCGGTGATGCAGATGGCAGGATATGAACTGTGCGAAGCGGTGGGCGACGCCGATGCTGTGTTTCTAAACACTTGCTCGGTGCGCGACAACGCCGAACAAAAGATATACAACCGCCTGGACACGCTCAACGCTGAGCGCAAGAAGACGGGCAAACCGCAGATACTTGGAGTGCTGGGGTGCATGGCCGAGCGAGTGAAAAACGACCTTATGGACAACCACCACGCCAACCTTGTGGCCGGGCCTGACGCTTATCTGTCGCTGCCGGAACTCATAGCCGCCGCAGAGACGGGCAACAAGGCCATAAACATAGAACTGTCTACCACCGAGACCTATCGCGACATAGTGCCGCAGAGGTTGCACGGAGCCAAGATAGGCGGTTTTGTGAGCATCATGCGCGGCTGCAACAACTTCTGCCACTACTGCATAGTGCCGTACACACGCGGACGGGAGCGCAGCCGCGACATGGAGAGTGTGCTGCGCGAGGTGCGCGACCTGCGCGACCGGGGTTTCAAGGAGGTGACTCTGCTGGGGCAGAACGTCAATTCTTACCGCTTCGACCCCACTGAGAACGGCGGCGAAGGCACACTTGTGGACTTCCCCACGCTGCTGCGCACTGTGGCCGAGGCCGTGCCGGAGATGCGGGTGCGCTTCACGACGAGCCATCCCAAGGACATGAGCGACGAGACGCTGCACGTGATTGCCGACATGCCCAACGTCTGCCGTCACATACACCTGCCCGTGCAGAGCGGAAGCGACAGGATACTGAAACTGATGAACCGCAAGTACACACGCGAATGGTATCTCGGACGCGTGGAAGCCATACGCCGCATAGTGCCCGACTGCGGACTGTCGACAGACATATTCGTGGGCTACCACAGCGAGACGGAGGAAGACCACCAGATGTCGCTCGACCTGATGCGCGAGGTGGGCTACGACTCGGCCTTCATGTTCAAGTATAGCGAGCGCCCGGGCACATACGCCTCGAAGCATCTGCCCGACGACGTGCCCGAAGAGGTGAAGATACGCCGACTGAACGAGCTGATACACCTGCAAACGGAGATGTCGGCCAAGGCAAACAAGTGCGACGTAGGCAAGGAGTTTGACGTGCTTGTGGAGGGATTCAGCAAGCGTTCGCGCCAGCAGCTGTTCGGGCGCACGGAACAAAACAAGGTGGTGGTGTTCGACAAGGGTCGCCACCACATAGGCGAGACAGTGCACCTGCGCATAACCGACTCCACTTCGGCCACGCTGATGGGCGTAGAGGATGCTCCGAAAGACGGTTCTGGTTCCGACAAAGACACTAAGACAAAAGACTGACGCAATAAGCTTATGAAGGAATTTCTACAGGTGCTGCGCCGCTTTGTGCCGCCCTACAAAAAATATCTGGTGCTGTCGATAGTGTTCAACGTGCTGTCGGCTGTACTCAACATATTCTCGTTTGCGGCCATAATACCCATACTGCAAATACTGTTCAAGACCAATCATGCGCACACGGTCACGACTCTGATGCCTCTTGACGGCGGTGGAGACATAAAGGAGGTGCTGTCCAACAACCTCAACTACTACATAAGCCAGCTCATAAGCGACTTCGGCCCCACCACCACCCTACTCGTCATCGGTATTTTCCTGGCCGTAACCACCTTTCTGAAGACGAGTTTCTACTTCCTTTCGTCGGCCACAATCATACCCATACGCACAGGTGTGGTGCGCGACATACGCAACCAACTGTACCGAAAGATAACGTCGCTGCCGCTGGGCTTCTTCTCCGAAGAGCGCAAGGGCGACATCATAGCGCGCATGAGCGGTGACGTGGGCGAGATAGAGAATTCCATAATGTCGTCGCTCGACATGCTCTTCAAGAACCCCGTGCTCATTGTGGCCTACTTCTCCACGCTGTTGTTCATCAGTTGGCAGCTCACGCTGTTCACACTGGCCATAGTGCCGCTCATGGGATGGTTCATGGGCTATGTGGGACGCAAGCTGAAGCAGAACTCAATAAAGGCGCAGGAGTTGTGGAGCGACACCATGAGCCAGGTGGAAGAGACGCTCGGCGGACTGCGCATCATCAAGGCATTCTGCGCTGAAGGCAAGATGAACGACCGTTTCGACCGCACCAATTCCACCTATCGCGACAACATCATGCGGGTGAACATACGTCAGCAGATGGCTCACCCAATGAGCGAGTTTCTCGGAACGGTCATGATAGTCATCGTACTTTGGTTCGGCGGCATGCTCGTATTGAACAACTACGCTCTGTCGGGACCCACATTCATCTACTATCTTGTAATCCTTTATAGCATAATCAACCCTCTGAAGGAATTTTCGCGTGCGGGCTACAACATCCCCAAGGGACTTGCGTCGATGGAACGCGTGGACAAGATTCTGAAAGCCGAAAATCCGATACTCGAAAAGGCACAGCCCACGCACATAAAAGAGTTCAAGCACAGCATCGAGTTCCGCCACGTGTCGTTCAAATACGACCAGAAATGGGTGCTCCGCGACATCAACCTCACCATAGAGAAGGGCAAGACGGTGGCTCTCGTGGGACAGAGCGGCAGCGGCAAGTCGACACTCGTCGACCTCATACCGCGCTACTACGACGTGCAGGAGGGCGAGGTGCTCATCGACGGCATCAACGTGAAGGACTTGGGCATACACGATTTGCGCCAGCTGATAGGCAATGTAAACCAGGAAGCCATACTCTTCAACGACTCTTTCCGCAACAACATTGCCTTCGGAGTGGCCGACGCCACGCAGGAACAGATAGAGGAAGCGGCACGAATAGCCAACGCCTACGACTTCATAACGGCATCGGAACAGGGTTTTGACACCAACATCGGCGACCGTGGAGGCCGTCTGTCGGGTGGACAGAGGCAGCGTGTCAGCATAGCGCGAGCCATCCTGAAGAACCCACCGATACTGATACTCGACGAAGCGACATCGGCTCTCGACACCGAAAGCGAACGAATGGTGCAGGATGCGCTCGAACGACTGATGAAGACACGTACCACCGTGGCCATCGCCCACCGCCTCAGCACCATAAAGAGTGCCGACGAGATATGCGTGATACACGAGGGGCGCATAGTGGAGCGCGGCACCCACGACGAGCTGATAGCAAAAGACGGATACTACAAGAAGCTGAGCGACATGCAAAGACAGTGAGAACAAACACGCACAATTCCCTATAGCTGGGGCGAATTTATGGAGCATAGTCTATAAATTCGCCCCTATTCTTTTGAATTACGCCGTTTTCCCATTACCTTTGTAAACCAAGGGCAACTGCAAACAAAGGCTCTTGTCCGACTGCTTACATATAAAAGCGACTTTCAACAATGAATTTCATATATCATTTGGCCTCAACCGCACTGCGCATGCTGTCGCTTCTGCCGCTCCGCATACTCTATCTGCTGTCCGACGGCCTATACCTTATTATATATTACTTGGTGCGCTACCGCCGTCCACTCGTGCGAAAGCACCTCGCCGACAGCTTTCCCGAAAAGACGGAAAGTGAGCGGCGCAAGATTGAAAAGGAGTTTTACTCGTGGTTTTGTGACTATCTTGTTGAAACAGTAAAGCTCTACACTATGAGCGAAAAGCAGATACGTCGCCGTATGCAGTTTGTCAATGCCGAACTGCTCAAGGCTTCGGTGGCCAAAGGCCGGTCGTGCGCAGTGTATCTGGGTCACTACTGCAACTGGGAATGGGTGACTTCGCTGCCGCTTTGGGTGGGCGAAGAACCGGTGTGCGGCCAGATTTACCACGCTTTGGAGAATCGAGCGTTCGACAAAATCTTTCTCCGATTGAGGGGAAAGTTCGGTGCTGTGAGCATCCCGATGGCCGAAACGCTGCGTAGCATAGTGAAATACCGCCAAGAAGGCAAGCAGATTGTCATCGGATTCATTGCCGACCAAGTGCCTTTCTGGAACAACATACACTATTGGACCGACTTCCTTCATCACGACACTCCTGTGCTCACCGGTACAGAACGCATAGTACGCAAGATGGATTTCGACGTTTACTATCTCGACATGAGGCGCATGAAGCGCGGCTACTACCAAGCCGAGTTCAAGCTGCTCACCGACTCGCCGGCGTCGCTGCCAGAGTTCGGGGTGACGGAGCTTTACTTCCGCGAACTTGAAAAGACCATTCAGCGTCAGCCTCCGTTCTGGTTGTGGACCCACAACCGCTGGAAACGCACACGCGAAGAGTGGGAAAAGGTGATAGATCCAGAGACAAAAAAGATGAAATTCCTTTAAGTCGCAACCATGATATTCGCAAGAGACAAGGGACGGATGTGCAACAACATCCTTCAATATGGGCACGTGTATGCTTGGGCAAGGGAACATGGACGCCGCACAGTGTCCATGCGCTTCAGCTACAAATACAAATATTTTGCCATAAGCCACACTCGTGAGCATAACTTCCTTACATATTTATTTGCAAAATACGCCGCTAAAATAGGGCTATTGCCCGTGGCTTCATTCCATAACCCCGAGGGAAATCCCGAGGCGATGGCGTTGTTGGAGAGTGGCAAGAGTGTTGTCGTAGAGGGATGGTATGTGCGTTTCTACGACCTTTTCGTCAAATACATCGACGAGATACGACAGCTTTTCGCTTTCGACAAAGCCGTTCTCGATGCCGCACTGGCAAATATGGGAACCACAGATGAGCCAGCCATAAGACTGGGACTGCACATACGCCGGGGCGACTACCGCACTTGGCACGATGGGAAATACTTCTTCGGCGACGATGTGTACGTGGCTTACGTCCGCCAATTTGCAGCCCATCACCCCGGAAAGCGCATCGTGGCATACGTCTGCGGCAACGATCCGACGCTCAACAAGGCATACTACACGGAAAATCTGCCCGACATTGAGGTGCGCTTTCCGCAGGGAAATCCAGGCGAAGACCTGTGTCTGCTCTCGCAATGCGACTGGTTGGTCGGGCCTCCAAGCACATTCACGCTCGTTGCGGCGATGTATCACGACACGCCGCTGTGCTGGATGGAAACGCCCGATGCGCAAGCCATGTCGTTCGGACGGTTCAACGAGCTATTCAGAAACATAAAGTGACCATACCATGAACATACTTTTCCTCGTATTCGGCCAACGGTTGTCCGACCATTTGCAGGCTCATTTGGCCATACACACCTTTCTTCCTCACCAGTCTGACAACGACCGGATATGCGTAATGACCACCGCTCCGGAATACTACGCTGACTTTGCCTCCACCAAACGAGTGACTACCGACCACGTTTCCGAGCAGCTTTTGGACGAATGGGAGGGACAGCACCACTTCTTCTGGCGCGTAAAGATAAAGGCGATGGAGCGTATGGCCAACCTTTATCCCAACGATGCGTTGCTCTATCTCGACAGTGACACCTTTCTGAAAGGCGGTCTCGAAGGCATAAAGTCGACACTTGCACAGGGCAAAGGGCTAATGCACCTCGACGAAGGGCATCCGAGCAACATGAAAACAAAGTCGCTGCGGATGTGGAACACCGTGAACGGACACACATACGCTGGAGTGACAATAGGCAAGCAGCACAATATGTGGAACGCCGGAGTGGTTGCGATGCCTCAAGGCGAGGTTGCACCCACGGTAGCCCTGGCTTTGGCCATCTGCGACGGGATGCTTGACGACGGTGCAGAGCGCGTCGTTATCGAGCAATACTCGCTTTCGATAGCCCTACACGAACGGTTGGGAATCGTTTCCGCCCAACCTTGGATAGGCCACTACTGGGGCAACAAGGACGAATGGAACGCCTTTGCGAGCAAATTCTTCCTCGAAGCTCACATGAAAGGGCTTAGTGTGGAAGAAACCACAGCGGCCTTGGCGGCCGAAGACTTGTCTTCCTTGCGCGTCCATGTGCACAAGTCAAACACGCAACGCCGACTGACAAACATCATAAAGAAACTTTTTCCTGACCGATAACTCCCCATTTTCAGCGCATGATACTCTTAAAAGGCAAGGAAGGACTGCCCCATGTTGTGGGCAAGGACATACAAAACGTGTTTCAAAACCTATTCAAACAGCGCGGCAAATGGCGGCGTGAGGTGCGCAAATATGTGGAGAAATACTATACGGACGATGCACCCACTATCGGCGATGCGCCCAAAACAGTGGTATTCATGGCCGACGGACGCATGCACCACGGTGGACTTTGCGACCGTCTGAAGGGCATCGTATCGGTCTATTCTGTGTGCAAGGCTATGGGATTACGATTCAAGATACACTTTGTCTCGCCGTTTTGCCTTGAGGAATTTCTCGTTCCCAACGAGGTTGATTGGCGCATCAGTCCAGAAGAACTTAGCTACAACAAGGCGGAAGCCTTGCCCTTGTTTTGCGGGACCAACGGTACTCACGTTGAAATGCCGTTCCAACGACGTTGGTTTGTGAAGAATTTCAAGCGTGATTTCCGCCAGTTTCATGTCTACACCAACGCCGACCTTGTGGGCAAAGACCGTTATGGCACACTTTTCCGCGAACTTTTCAGCCTCTCGCCAGACCTTGATGCAGCGGTAAAAGCCGTGAAAGAGGAGATTGGAGACAAGTATATTGCCATTGTTTGTCGCTTCCAGCAGTTGCTGGGCGACTTTGTTGAGGGCAACTACGAAGTGCTTTCTGCCGAAAATCAGGAATACTTGATGGACAAAGCCTTTGCAGAAATAGAAAAGATTTATCGTTCGCAAAGAGTCCAGTTGCCAGTTTTGCTCACATCAGAGAGCGTCCGTTTCCTCGACTACGCCACACGGCGCGCCCCATATATACACCGTGTACCAGGCGAACTGGTACACATGGATTGGTCAAACAATGGCGAAAGCCGTCTTCACCTCAAGAGTTTTGCCGACCTGATAGCCCTTAGCGGAGCGGAAAGCATCTATCTGCTGAAGAGTCCCAAGATGTACAACAGCGGATTTCCCCGCATTGCTGCCAAGATTGGAGGCAAACCGTTCACGCTCGTGCGTTTCCTTTACGAATAGGAAACGGACTGCTTTCCAAGAAAGTCTGTGGTGCTATCTGCCAGGAGTATCGGTCGTGGCGTACAAATCTATGAAGCGGTCGGAGTAAACCTTCTCATATCCTCGGCCTATCATCCATTGCCGGATGTCATTCTCCACGAGTTTTCCACCATCGGTGTCAAGTCCTTTTATGAAACCGACCAACGGATATTCGCCGAAGTGTGCCGTGCGTTCGGCCAAACGGCGTTGCAAGGTCAGTCCCTTATAGGCTGCCGCTATCGTCTGACCGAGAAACGGCACTGTGCGCGTAGCATAATAAAGTTCAGAATACTGATTGACGAGTAGCAACAGACGGTTGCCGGTGGCAAACGTATTGATTGCCTTGACCGCCCGGCCGATATTGTCCGCCTTTTCCTTGCTTGTGAACACGTTAAGCCTTTCATCGCCTATCTGAACCGTAGCCATTTGACGGCTTTCCTGGTCGCCATACGGAGAGTTGAAGCCAGTTTTCAGTAACGTAGCGACAACTATCGCGGAGTATACGCAGAGGAAAAGTTGCTTGTTCACCTTGTTTTGACACAGGCGGCAAGCCGGAAAAACGAGCATACCGGCATACCAATTGAACAAGCCCTGCACCCCTATGTCGCTCCCCAACGGCAACACCAATGCCGCAGCCAAGAGATAGAGCGGCACAAGTGCTTCGTCAAGTTTGCCGTCACTGTGCACAAAACCATAAGCCATGCCCATAAAGCACACGGCAAGCAGCGTGAGATAGGGTTGACTCGTGTATGCCAGCACTGCAAACAAGGCGAACGCCAATGTCCATTTCAGCGCATTGCCCTTTGCAGAGCGAGGATTGTAGCGCAACAAAAGGCACGACAGAGCGGCGACGACGAGTAGCTGGACGAGCAGATTCTTAAAGCTCATGAAGTAGCGAAGAAAGAGTTCGCCCTTGGAGTGACTGCCCGAATTGTCGCCAAAGATGAAGAACGCCTCTAAAAATCCGTCACGGAAGTAGCCTATATGGCCGAACAACGCCATTGCGGCAAACACTGCGGCGCAGCCCGACAGCACTCCAATAACGAGAAGAACCGACTTGCGCCACACCTCACTGCGGTCACTGCGAAACCAAACCGCAAAGGGAACGAGCAGCACTGCGAGCATCGAGAGATTGACAATGCGCGCAAAAAACGACAAGCCAACGCAGAAGCCCATAAGTACGAGCCACACACTGCGGCACGACTCAACGGATTTGGCCAGGCAAAAGGCCGAAGCCGCCACAAGCAGATACGTAAGTGTGTCATAGTGGAACGTGATGACTATGGTTGGAAAGAGGAAACTCATCAGTATAGCCAACGCTGCCACACCAGCGGACATGACCCGTCGGAATGTGGCATAGAGCAGGAGAATGGCCGCAGAGAGCGTCAATGTCTCAAAAAGTCTGAAGCCCAACACGCCATAGCCGCCAAACAACCACTCCCATCCGGCTCCCATGATGCCCGTGAGATAGTACATGAAGTTGAAGACATTGGCGTCAGGGCGTTGCAGAATGACCTGGTAGAACGTGTTGCAGAAGCCAAAATCCGTTTGGTCAACCCCTTGCAGACCTATAATCGTGCGGTAAAAGATTCCAAAAAGGAGCGCTAACAGAATGAGGAGACTGTTCTTGTTGATTGTTATTCCGTGTGACATTACATTCGTTTTGATGTACTTTTTTTGCAGCGTTCGAACGTGGTTCGTTGCAGTGTTTGGCCGTGTTTTGCTATATCGTTCAGCCGTTTTTGCGGCGTTTTGACGCTTCCATAATCTTGCTTACAGCCACAAACTGATAGAAACCGTCGTAGCAGGCGCAAATGAAACCCTCCTTGCCGTCGCGGAAACCGCCCTTCAGCACATAACCTTTGAAGAAACGGAAGAAAGAACGCCACAGAAGGGCAGCCACACCATAACGCTTTCCGGTCTTTTTCTTTATCTCGTTTTCGGTGTAAAGATTGGTCTTGTCCACAACGGTCCGTATGGAATCGTCGGCCAAATGCACCAGTGCGAGGTCTTTGTTCCGCTTGTCTACGTATTCGGTAGTGCCCTGCACTACCGGCAGCGTGTGAACATAAGGCGGCCAAACGGTGCCTTCCTTGACAAAGAAGCGCAATATGTAGTCGGGATAGCGGCTGTGCATGAACCGTCCCATAAAGAAATTCTTGCGCGCAAGATACAGTCCTTGCGGACAGTCGGGCTTGCTGATGGCGGCATAGAGATAGTCGCGCAACTGCGGAGTGACCAGTTCGTCGGCGTCGACCACAAGCACCCACTCGCTACTGGCCGACTGTATGGCAAACGTGCGTGCTGGTTCAGCGCTGACATAGTCCCTTTTCTCAAACGTCACAATGCGACAACCGTGCCTTTTGGCTATCTCCACCGTGTCGTCGGTGCTCTCCATGTCGCATACAACCACCTCGTCGAAGCCCTTCACGGCATCGAGCACCCGTTCCAAATGCCGCTGGGCGTTGTAGGTATTGATTACTACAGATATCTTTCCCTTACCTTCTGCCATAGCCAACGCCCACGTTTTATAGGTTTGAATAAAACGACTTTATCAAGCCGCAGATGTAATCCACCTGTTCCAACTCCAGTTCATAGAACAGCGGCATGCGCACCAACCGGTCGGCATAGGCATCGCAGTTGGGCAAATCCGGGCAGTCTGCAACACGCGACGAATAGTATTCGCTCTTGTGCAGCGGCAGGTAATGGAACGGAGCCAGAACGTTGTGCTCCTTCAGGAAGCTTATCAGCCCAGTCCGCTCGTCCAGACTGCGGCACACGAGGTAGAACATGTGGGCGTTGTTTGTGGCATAAGCGGGTATATGCGGAAGCCCTACCCTATCCGCAAGCACCTGCAAATTGAGCCAATAGCGCTCCCAAATCCTTTTGCGCTGCGTCTGTATGCGGTCGAGGTTTTCCAGTTGCGCCCACAAGAACGCAGCATTGATTTCGGCGGGCAGGAAGGAAGAACCCGTATCCACCCAACCGTATTTGTTGACCGCGCCCCTGAAGAACGCAGCTCGGTTGGTTCCCTTCTCCCAGATTATCTCCGCACGGGGCTTGAAGCGTTCGTCGTTGACCACAAGCATGCCGCCCTCGCCTCCTGCCGTGATGTTTTTAGTCTCGTGAAAGGAGAATGCGCCCATGTGACCGATGCCTCCGAGAGCCTTACCCTTATAGAATGAGTCTATCGCCTGTGCGGCATCCTCAACGACAATGAGACCGTGCTTTTCCGCAACAGCCATTATAACGTCCATGTCGCAGGCCACTCCGGCATAATGCACCGGCACGATGACGCGTGTACGGGGCGTTACCATAGCTTCCAACTTCGCCGCATCGATGTTCGGATTGCCGTCCATAGAGTCGGCAAACACCACCGTTGCCCCTTCACGGATGAAGGCCAAAGCAGTGGAGACAAACGTATAAGACGGCACAATGACCTCGTCGCCCGGCTTCAAGCCACAGAGCATGGCGCACATCTCCAACGCATCTGTACCGGAAGTGGTGAGCAGACACTTGCCGAAACCGTAACGCTGCTGCATAAACTCGTCCACTTTCTTGGTGAACACGCCGTTGCCAGACAGTTTGCCTGTGGACACAGCCTGGTACATATAGTGGGTTTCCTTACCCGTAAGGAATGGTTTGTTGAAAGGTATTGGTTGCATTGGATTTGGTTTATGATTCGGTGAAAAATGGTGTCAGAGCCAGATATGGTATATCTTTGTGGAACTTTCCAGGGAAAAACCGTTTTTCTCATAGAAGAGACAGGCCGGAATATTGGCTTTCTGTGTGGCTACAGAAATCTTCATGCCCCCGCCTGTCCGTTGAAAAAGAGCTGTCATGAGTGCCGTTCCGATGCCTTTCCGCGCAGCGTTCTCAGCCGTTGCCACCAGTCCGATATGCGCCGCATCGCCATCGAGTTGCCACGTAAGGATGCCCAGGGTCTGCCCTTGTTCCCGATAGGCGAGCACATCAGTGGCAATAGTGCCGTTGAGCGACCGCTCCATCCACAGCTTGTACAGCGTCGGGAACACCGTCGGCGGCAGTTTTTCGTCCAGTCTGTAACGTGAATACTTGCCGCTCAAGCAAGCCATACCGAACAGTTCGTCGGTCATTTCTTCGCCAAGAATGGAAACCACGTTGCCGTTTGTTTCCGCAGAAAGGCCGCGTCGGTTCAACTGTGTGTACACAATCTTCTCGTCGACGAGCCGTACATTGTCCGACAAGCATCCGTCAGGAACGTCCACTCCCTTCAGATAAAGCAACTTGTAGCCACAGTTTTTCGCGCTTTCCAGTTCGCTGGAAAACGCATCGGCATCAAACTCTCCGGGAATAACGAGGTTGCCCGTCTTGAAACCGAAGTTGTCAGTGTCCCATTTTGCCAACTCTACCATCGCAGTCCTCGTCCATATTAAAAGTTTCCCCGACAATAAATATCGGGCGGAGCTTCACTCTGTCGTATATCTTGCCTATGTAGATGCCGGTTATGCCCAGCATCATCGTGATTATCCCCACCGCAAACCAGATGGATATGGCCAAAGTGGTAAAGCCGCTGACCAGTATTCCGCCGAAAAGCCATTTACAAAAGGTGTAGACAACGAACAGCAAGGACAACACGACCGTGTAGAATCCGAAGCGCAGCATCAGCCTGAGGGGCTTGTCGGAGAAGCCTATCATGTTGTCGCTGGCCAGTTTGAACAGTTTCAGAATGCTGTATGAAGACTTTCCCGACTCCCTTTCGGCGTGGACAACGGGCAGATAGCACTTTCTGAAGCCCACCCACTGCGCCATGATGGGGAAATAGCGGATACTGTCGCCCATGGAGAGTATCGCCTTCACCACCTTCCGGTTGTAAATGCCGAAGTTGGCCACGCTCTTGTCCTGCGGCATGTCGGTAAGGAAAGAGAACACTTTGTAGAAGACTGCGCTCGACATCCGTTTCGAGAAACTGTCTTTTCGCTCCACCCGCTGCGCAAACACGGAGTCGTAGCCCTCCTGCGCCTTGGCGTAGAGGTTGGGTATTTCTTCCGGACGGTCCTGCAAATCGCAGTCCATCACCACCACCCACTTGCCCCTTGAGCGGGAGAGACCGGCGGTTATGGCATAGTGTTGGCCGAAGTTTCGGGACAGGCTCATGCCCTTTACGCGCTTGTCTCCGGCGCAAAGTTCCTTTATTTTACGGAGAGAATTGTCCGGCGAACAGTCGTTGACGAGTATTATCTCATACTCGTCGGTTATCTTTTCGGCAGCACTCTTGATGCGAGCCACCAGTTCGTCCAGCATTTTCTCCCCTTTGTATATCGGGGAAACGATTGACAATTCCATGTTTCAGATGTTCTCCTCCACACCCTAAAAAAGAATTGAGGTGTTATAACGACAAAGAAGTCCACCCTCGCACGCAGCTTGGGTGGACTTCCCAAATAATATTATAAAAAGTTTTCTAAGGCTTAGAGCTTAGGACCGGCAGCCACGAGAGCCTTGCCTGCGTCGTTGGTCTCATACTTCTTGAAGTTCTTGATGAAGCGTGCGGCCAAGTCCTTTGCCTTCTCTTCCCACTGAGCAGCCTCTGCGTAAGTGTCGCGCGGGTCGAGGATGTTGGGGTCAACGCCCTCAAGCTGTGTAGGAACAACGAAGTCGAAGAAAGGAATGGTCTTCGTGGGAGCTGCGTCGATAGAGTGGTTCAGGATGGCATCGATGATACCGCGAGTGTCGCGGATGGAGATGCGCTTGCCTGTACCGTTCCAACCAGTGTTCACGAGGTAAGCCTTTGCACCGCTCTTCTGCATCTTCTTCACCAGTTCCTCGGCATACTTTGTAGGATGCAGCTCAAGGAATGCCTGGCCGAAGCAAGCAGAGAAGGTAGGAGTAGGCTCTGTGATGCCGCGCTCTGTACCAGCCAACTTGGCTGTGAAGCCTGAGAGGAAGTAGTACTTGGTCTGCTCTGCGCTCAGGATAGACACGGGAGGAAGCACTCCGAAGGCGTCTGCGCTCAGGAAGATAACCTGCTTTGCGGCGGGACCTTGCGACAGAGGACGCTGGATGTTCTTGATGTGATAGATAGGATAAGAAACGCGGGTGTTCTCGGTAACGCTCTTGTCAGCGAAATCGATCTTGCCGTCCTTGTCAACGGTAACGTTCTCAAGCAGGGCGTCGCGGCGGATAGCGTTGTAGATGTCAGGCTCGCTCTCCTTGTCGAGGTTGATAACCTTGGCATAGCAGCCACCCTCAAAGTTGAACACGCCCTCGTCGTCCCATCCGTGCTCGTCGTCGCCGATGAGCTTACGCTTCGGGTCGGTAGACAGAGTGGTCTTACCTGTACCTGACAGACCGAAGAAGATGGCTGTGTTCTCTCCGTTCATGTCGGTGTTGGCCGAGCAGTGCATAGAAGCCATGCCCTTCAGAGGCAGGAAGTAGTTCATCATAGAGAACATACCCTTCTTCATCTCACCGCCGTACCATGTGTTGATGATAACCTGCTCCTTGCTTGTCACGTTGAACACAACGGCTGTCTCTGAGTTCAGACCGAGTTCCTTCCAGTTCTCAACCTTTGCCTTAGATGCGTTGTAAACGATGAAGTCGGGCTCCTGGTCGAATTCAGCCTCGTTCTGAGGACGGATGAACATGTTGGTCACAAAGTGAGCCTGCCATGCCACTTCAACGATGAAGCGAACCTTCATGCGTGTGTCCTTGTGTGTGCCGCAGAAACCGTCAACCACATAGAGCTTCTTGTTGGACAGTTCCTTCTTTGCTATTTCCTTAACGGCAGCCCAAGCCTCCTTAGAAGCGCGGTGGTTGTCGTTCTTGTACTCGTCAGAAGTCCACCAAACGGTGTCGTGCGAGTTCTCGTCGTCAACGATGAACTTGTCCTTAGGCGAGCGTCCGGTGTAGATACCGGTCATCACGTTCACTGCGCCAAGTTCTGTTTCCTGACCAACCTCGAAGCCTTCAAGGCCTTCTTTTGTCTCTTCGTTGAACAAAACCTCATACGAAGGGTTGTAGAGTACCTCGGTAGTACCGCTGATACCATACTTCTCTAAAACTGACTTATCAAACTTTGCCATTTTTATTAAATGTATTTAGTTGTGAATTACTTCTTTATACGCCTTTCGGCCTTATCCATAATCGTCGGCAAAGGTAACAAAAATCGCAAATACAGCAAGCGTTTGCGTACACAATTTTCCTCGCAACGCCCTTTATTAGGTTAAAGTAATGAAAAAGAAACGACATTCAAATACATTTGCAACTTGCAGTTGACAAAAAGGAAGAGTTGGTCTCAACATCGGTTTCGCGCGCCTTGAAAAAAGCCCAAGTCCAGGATTTCGGGAAGATATGCAAAAATATGTAAGCAAAAGACCTATCTCTGCTTACACATTCTCCGGCAGACGTTCTCACAAAGCAAGACTGCAAGCAAAAACAAGCCGTACACTTTCAAACTGAAAACGGCACGTTTACGCATCGTAAATGCCCCATTTACGACCCGTAAATGGCATAGTTACGGCCCGTAAACAAGCTATTTTATGTAAGTGGTTGATAATGAAACACAATTTCGTTTCATTAGAAGAAGAGGTTACGAATTAGAAATATACAGGATGTAGTATCCTGCTGTGATTTGC
>CAVGKZ010000086.1:0-23021 GCA_963630025.1 bacterium
TACCTTTGCAACACAATTTCGTCAAGCAGCCCGAAAGCAGGTGTGGACAGAAAGTAGAGGAAGAAGATAAAAAGAAGAGAGGTGGAAATGCTTCCGCTACAACAAGGGGAGGATTGCATCCAAAAAAAGAAGAGCAGAGGCAATGACGTGGCTTTTTCTTTTGGATGCCAGATGTACAAAGGGGTATTGGTAAAAAAAGTTGAGTTGGGAGATTTTAGTTTAGGGGTTGGCTTCCTATATATAAGCCAAACCATACTAAACTATATATATGGACTGAAAGGGATAAGCGGAAACTGACGGATACTTACCCCACTTTTCTTTTGGATGCAGAATAGCTGAATCGACAGGAAATGCACCTTTTGTTGATAACAAGTGCCACATATTCCAACATCCGATAGTAAATAATGTTAAATCTGTGTTTCTCATCACTTTTGTTTCCCGTTTGTTTCTCGTTTTCAAGAAACAAAGCAAAAACACCTGATTAACAATGTGTTAGAAATATGGTTTATAATCTTGCGAAGTTCACGAATCGTCAAAACCAAAGCGTCAGTTACGCCTTTTGTCATGTATATGTCTGCCCATCCTCTGCCCATCGGGGGCTTCCGGTATGGGATAGACGCCGCTAAATTAATAAAATGTAATTGAACGGCAAAGTGAAAACATTGTTTTTTAGGTTCTTTGCCAATGTCGCTCCTGAAAAACCGGGCGGTATGGCTCTTGAAAACGGCCTATATCAGTGCGTCAAGCACCGCGAGGTCGTTGTCGGTAGTTGCCCAGTTGGTGACGAAGCGGCATATCATGTGGTCCTTGTCAGCCAGTCCCCAGTGGGTGAACAGCACGTCGCGTGACAGCTGCTCCACCTTTTCGTTGTCGATTATGACGAACTGCTGGTTGGAAGGCGAGTCTATCCAGAACCTATAGCCCTTGTCGGCAAACATCCGCTTCATCTTCATTGCCTTGTCGATGGCGTTTCGGGATATTTCAAAGTATAAGTTGTCGGTGAAGAGCGCGTCGAACTGCACTCCCAGCAGGCGGCCTTTGGCCAACAGTGCGCCGTGTTGCTTCTGGATGGTGAAGAAGTGGCGGTGGGCATTGTTGTGGGTGAAGACCACAGCCTCGCCGCACAGCGCCCCCACCTTGGTGCCTCCTATATAGAAAACGTCGCAGTGGCGAGCCAGATAGGGCAGCGTTATGTCGTTGCCCTGCGCCATCAGACCGTAGCCGAGGCGCGCGCCGTCGACATAAAGAGGTATGTTGTTGCGCTGGCACACCTGGTATATCGCGTCGAGTTCGGCAGCGGTGTAGAGTGTGCCAAGTTCGGTCGGGAAGGTTATATACACCAGTCCGGGGAACACGGAGTGCGCATTGTTGCCGTCATGCTTGAAGTCTTCGAGGTATTTGTCGAGGTCTTGCGCGTCCATCTTGCCCCCATGGTTGGGCAGGGAGATTATCTTGTGCTCCGTAAACTCGATGGCTCCGGCCTCGTGCACGTTGATGTGCGCCGTGTCGACTGCTATCACGCCCTCGTACTGGTAGAGGAAAGAGTCGACAACCGTAGCGTTGGTCTGCGTTCCGCCCGACAGAAAGAATATCACGGCATCGTCGTCTTCGCACGCCTTCTTTATCTTCTCCTTTGCACACTCGCTGAATGTGTCGAAACCGTAGGGCAGAGACTGCTCGTTGTTGGTTTCCATCAGCCGCTTCAAAATAAACGGATGCGCTCCGTTGTTGTAGTCGTTTTCAAATGAAATCATTTGTGTTTTTATTTTTATGGTGCAAAGTTATACCAATAAATCGTAACCGCAAAGGGGCTTTGCCGCTAAAAGAATGCAGTAGCGAGGGGTGCTTCAGCCATCGGAAAGCCTTTGCTGGAGCGGATTCCGGAGGTTTTCCTCGATGCGAACCATCGGCTTACGGATTGCAACCCGGCTGACGACTTGCGCAAATGCACCGTTTGCAAGTCGTAAACACGGCATTTACGGGTCGTAAACGCGGCATTTACGAGTGCTAAATGCCGTGTTTACGAAATCCGACAGATATGCCCACAAGAAACAACCGTTTTGTCGGAGTTTGCTTACAGTTTGTAATGCCGTCCGAATTTATCCGAAATTCCGTTTTAATTTGCTATCTTTGCACTATCTACCTGTAAGTTTACACGATGAAAATATTTGCCGTAGGGATGAACTATCCCCAATACAATAAAACAGAGAACTGTACGTTATTTGAACAGGAGCCACCTCTGGTGTCGGTCTTGGCCGACTCGTCGTTGCAAAAGAACCGCAAACCGTTTTTTGTGCCCGACTGGAGCGACGAGATTGAGTGCGGAGCCGAACTTGTGGTGCGCGTCTGCCGTCTGGGCAAGGCCATTCCCGAGCGGTTTGCCCACCGCTACTACGATGCCGTCACCGTGGGCGTGGGCTTTGTCGACCGCGAAATGGAGCGCAAGGCTCTTGCCGCCGGACAGTCAGGATGCCTCTGCCGCAGTTTTGACAGTGCGTCGATCATAGGCGACTGGGTGGACAAAGCCCGGTTTCGCGACGTTCAGACTCTCGGTTTCCGTCTTGACGCCAACGGCGAGACTGTCCAGCAAGGCTTTTCCAGCGAAATGGTGCACAGCATAGACAGCATTGTGGCCTACATAAGCCGTTTCTGCACCATGAAAACCGGCGACCTGATATTCACCGGAGCACCCGCCGCAGGGCTGAAGGTGAACATCGGCGACCGCATGGAGGGCTATATAGACAACGAAAAGGTATTGGAATTTAACTGTAAATGAGTGGAGTGAGAAAACTGCTTTTGCTTATTGCCGCACTGATGTGGCTGTCAGGTTCTGCCCGAGCGCAGAAGTTCTTCAACCTTACCGCAGAGGAGGTGAGGATAGACGGCAGTTTGCCCTGGTTTACCCACACATTCAGCCTCGAAAAGGGCTTTTCCGACTCGACTTACTGTGTAGAGATAGAGTATCCGGAGTTTATAGACATGACTCCGGCCGACGTGGTGCGCTATCACAACGTGACCTCCGACAGTCTGCCGGAGATGCCCACGGTGCATAGCAGCGTGGGTGTGGCGCGCAAGCGAGGCCAGCTGGACGTCAGTTTCGTGCCGCTCGTGTTCCGCAACGGCAAGTATCAAAAGCTTGTAAGTTTCAAGTTGGCCGTGAAAAGCCGTTCCAACCGCATGCGCAGAGTGGCCAGAGCGCAGTCGGAGGAGACCACCTCGCGCTATGCCGCCCACTCGGTCTTGAGCAGCGGGACATGGGCCAAGATAAGGGTGCCGTCGAGCGGAGTGTACCAACTGACCGACGACGTAATCCGCAGTGCCGGATTTTCAGACCCGAGCAAGGTCAGACTGTACGGCTACGGCGGTGCCATGCAGCCCGAAACCCTGTCGGGCGACTATCTCACGAGCACCGACGACCTCAAGGAAGTGGCCACCTGCACCGTTGGAGGCCGGCGGTTGTTTTATGCGCAAGGGCCTGTCACGTGGAGCACCACCGGCAAAAGCCGTGTGCGCAACCCATACTCCGACTACGGTTATTACTTCCTCACCGACGGCACCGAGACCCCTCTCACAATTGGAGAGGAGGAGTTTCTGGCCAGTTTCTATCCTTCCGACGACTACAAGAACACGCTCTACGAGGTGGACGACTTCGCCTGGTATCACGGAGGGCGCAACCTGTATGACGCCACAGACTTCAATGTGGGCGAATCCAACGTCTACTACATGAACGCTGGCGGCGCACCGGCCAACGGAACGCTTACGGTGGTGCTCACAGCCAATGCGGCCTCAGCCGCCACCGTCAACGTCAACGGCGTCGAAAAGGGCACCATCAAGGTGTCTGCGCCAAACTCTAACGACAAATACGTGGCCAACTCGACCACAAAGACGTTCAACCTCACCGAAATCAAGGACGAAAACGTGGTGCAGATAACGCCCACGTCTGGCAGTTCCATATATCTGGACTATATCATCCTGCACACAAACGAGCCGAAGGCGGCGCCGAACCTGTCGACAGACGCGTTTCCATCACCGGAATACGTGTACCGCATAACCAACCAGGACCACCATGCCGACTCGGCAGTCGATGTGGTGATACTCATTCCGGCATCGCAAAAGCTGCGCAAACAGGCCGAACGTCTGAAAGAAATCTATGAGACGCGCGACGGAATGACGGCACGCATAGTGCCGGCAGACGAACTTTTCAACGAGTTCTCCAGCGGTACGCCCGACGCAACGGCCTACCGGCGCTACATGAAGATGCTGTATGACAGGGCTGAAACCGACAGCGACATACCACGCTACCTCGTGCTGTTCGGCGACGGAGCGTGGGACAACCGCATGCTCTCGCCCGCTTGGGACGGCTGTTCGCCCGACGACTACCTGCTCTGCTATGAGAGCGAAAACTCATTGAGCGAGATTTACAGCTTTGTCTCCGACGATTTCTTCTGCATGCTCGACGACAACGAAGCCATACACACAGGTTCTGACAGCAAGAAGGGATTTTCCGGCAAGTCTGACGTGGCCGTGGGACGGTTCCCCGTGCGCACCGAGGCGGAGGCAACGGCCATGCTCGACAAGATTGAAACCTACCGGGAGAACACCAATGCCGGCGCATGGCAGAACACAGTCGTGGTGATGGGCGACGACGGAAACAACAACACCCACATGGAAGCCGCCAACGAGGTGGCCAAAACGATTGAGACGGAGCATCCGACCATCGACGTGCGCCGCATAATGTGGGACACCTACAAGCGCGAAACGACCACCACGGGTGAGCGTTATCCAGAGGCAGCAAAGCTGATAGGCCAATACATGACCGACGGAGCACTCATAATGAACTACAACGGTCACGGTTCGGCCACCCAACTGTCGCACGAAGCGGTGGTGACGCTGCAAGACTTCAGCGCAACTGCATCGAAAAACCTGCCGCTGTGGGTCACTGCCTCATGCGACATCATGCCTTTCGACGGACAGTCGGCCAACATCGGCGAGACAGCCTTGTTCAACACCAAAGGCGGAGCGGTGGCTTTCTTCGGCACAACGCGCACGGTGTTCACCAACTACAACCTGAGCATGAACAGGCAGTTCACCCACTACGTACTCAGCGCCGACTCCACCGGCAACACCATATCGATAGGTGAGGCAGCGCGTCTGGCCAAGACGGCACTCGTGGAGACCGGAGCCGACAACACTCCCAACAAGCTTCAATACACTCTCCTTGGCGACCCGGCACTTGTGTTGGCCTGCCCCAAACCGCTGGCAGTGATTGACAGCATCAACGGAGAGGCTGTCAACGGGACGGAAACGGTGGTCACGCTCAAGGCGGGCAGCGTGGTTCGGGCTAAAGGACGGGTGCTCAACCCCGACGGAACGGCGGGCGGCTTCAGCGGAAAGCTGACTGCCGTGGCCTACGATGCCCTGCGGCAAATCACGGGTCGGCTCAACAACACCGGCTCTGACGGTGCCACGACAGCCTTTGTATACGAAGACCGCACCAATACTATATATAAAGGTAACGACAGCATACGCAACGGCCAGTTTGAACTGGCTTTCGCCGTGCCAAAGGACATCAGCTACAGCGACGGAAAAGGCAGGCTCATTGTGTTCGGAGTGGACGGCGGCGGCAACAGCACTGTGAGCGGGTCAACGGAAAGCCTCGTGTTCAACGGTTCAGCGATACAGAAAAACGACTCTTTGGGCCCCACCATCTACTGCTATCTCAACTCCACGGCGTTTGTAAATGGCAGTACGGTAAACACAACGCCCTATTTCATGGCGGAAATCAGTGACGAGGACGGCATCAACGCCGCCGGCAGCGGTGTGGGACACGACCTCAAACTGGTGATTGACGGCGACATGAACAAGACGTATGCCCTCAATGACTACTTCACGTTTGACTTTGGCAGCTACACCTCGGGCACTGTCGGCTACAGTATTCCAGCTTTGGACGAGGGACAGCACAAGTTGCAGTTCCGCGCATGGGACATCCTGAACAATTCATCGGTGGCTGAACTGACGTTCAACGTGTCCAAAGACGCGTCGCCGGCAATGCTTGACGTGGAAAGCCTGGCCAACCCGGCCACAACCAACACGACGTTCCGCATAATCCACGACCGTGCCGGAAGCGAAGTGAGCGTAACGATGGAGGTTTACGACATGGCCGGACGGCAACTGTGGCGCAATACTGAAAGCACGACACCATCGTCCAACACGGTAACGATGAACTGGGATTTATGTACCTCCCTCGGCGGACGCATCGGCACGGGTGTATACCTCTATAGGGCACGCATCGACTGCGGCGGAGCAAGCAAGCTGTCATCCACGAAGAAATTGATTGTGTTGAGCAATAAATAAACCATATACTGCGTTTTATGCTTAGGCAACCGGCTTTTTACCGCCGCGTTGACTTGCGGCCAGTCGGCCGCACCACGCAAATACAACAGACTGATGAAACATCTGCGCACATTCCTTTTACTGATGATAACGCTTGCCTTGCCCGCAATTGTGGCGGCACAGGACAAGCTGAGTGACTACAACGCCGTTGAGTATGCTGTGATTTCACAGACCATTGCGCCCGACGCTCGCGCTGCCGGTATGGGTGATGTGGGAGCGGCCACAGATCCCGATGTCAACTCCCAGCACTGGAACATAGCCAAATATCCCTTCTGTATAAGCCGTGCGGGCATTGCGCTCAACTACACTCCTTGGCTCCGCCAGCTGGTGAACGACATCGACCTGGCCTATGTGGCGGGGTACTATCGTGTGGGCGACTATGGAGCGTTCTCAGGCTCGTTGCGCTACTTCTCTTTAGGCGAGGTTCAGACCTCAGTAGATGGCTCAGACAAGATGACGGTCAAGCCCTATGAAATGGCTGTTGATGTGGGCTACTCGCGCATGTTGAGCGAACACTTCTCTTTAGGCGTGGCTTTGCGCTGGATATACTCCGACTTGCGCTACGACTATACTGAAAACTCTTCGCCAGCATCTGCCTTTGCCGCCGACCTGGGCATGTACTACAACAACTACCTCAACATCGGCAGCCGCGAATGTCAGCTCGGACTTGGTTTGTCAATCACGAACGTTGGTAGCAAGATTTCCTACTATGGCGACGACCGCAGCCAGTTTCTTCCCGCCAACTTGCGTCTGGGAGCTTCGCTCATGGTGCCTGTCGACGAGTACAACCGCTTCTCTATAGCGGCGGATGCCAACAAATACCTCGTACCGACGGTTCCGCAGCAATTACCCAACGAGGATGCGTCCACTTATCAGGACCGTGTGACTCGCGAATACAGCGATGTAAGTTCCATAAGCGGTATCTTCAAGAGCTTCAGCGATGCTCCCCGTGGTTTCAAGGAGGAGCTTGAGGAAATCAACTGGAGCGTCGGTGCCGAGTATATCTACCACGACCAGTTCTCAATCCGTGCCGGATATCACCACGAGAGCGAAACGAAGGGCAACCGAAAGTACTTCACTGTGGGCGGCGGATTCCGCATGAACGTGTTTTCGCTCGACGTCGGCTATGTCATATCCACCGCTCAGAGCAACCCTCTCGACCAGACACTGCGCTTCACTCTTGCGTTTGACATGGACGGCATAAAGGATTTGTTCAAACGATAAGACGTATGGGCGCATCCGAAGCTAATGCTTTTGTGAGGCTTCGACGCTGATTTGAGTTTTTAGAACCCACCTTGAAAGAGGAAGACATGGAAACCAAGGATTTTTTGCGCAAACTATCCAGCCGCTATCTGTGGGGCAACCTCGCAGCCATGGCGGCTGTGGTCGTACTGTTGTGCCTGGGTCTGAAGTTCGGACTGGAGCTATACACCCATCACAACGAGAACATACCAGTGCCAAACCTGCGCGGAATGGACTTCGACAAGGCACAGGAGCTGGCGGAACAGAACGGTTTGACACTCGTGGTTGGCGACTCTGGCTACAACAAGACTCTGCCTGGCGGTTGCATACTGATGCAGACTCCGGGCTACGGCACGACAGTAAAGTCGGGGCGCATCATATATGTCACAGTCAATTCTCCGTCTTCGCCCACACAAACCATCCCTGACGTGATAGACAACAGCAGTGTGCGCGAGGCCACGGCACGGCTGAGCGCAATGGGATTCGTACTGCTCGAACCGAGGGGAGTGGATGGCGAGAAGGACTGGGTGTACGGTTTGGAGTGTCACGGACGCAGACTGGCAAACGGCGACGTGCTTCCGCAGGGTTCGTCAGTGCGGTTGCTTGTTGGCAACGGCCAGTATGACGAGACCGAAACCGACATTGAAATAGACTATGCCGGACGGAAAGAAGGACTCGACATGGGCATTGGCGGCACAGACGAGTTTGAAGAAGTGGCAGCACCGCCGGCTGAAGGACACTAGAATTACAACTCTATACATTAATATATATGGACATACGCGTAGGATTCGGATTCGACGTTCACCGTCTTGTGACCGGACGTGACCTGTGGATTGGTGGCATCAAGATTGAAAACGACCGTGGTCTGCTCGGTCACAGCGATGCCGATGTGCTCATACACGCCATCTGCGACGCAATGCTCGGTGCTGCAAATATGCGCGACATAGGCTTCCACTTCCCCGATACGGCTGAAAGCACTCTGAACATCGACAGCAAAATACTGCTCAAACGCACTTCTGAACTCATAGCGACAAAGGGTTATACCCTCGGAAACATCGACGCTACAATATGTGCGGAGCGTCCCAAGATGAATCCGCACATACCCGACATGCAGCAATGCCTCGCCGGAGTGCTTCAAACCGACCCCGACAACATCTCCATCAAGGCCACTACCACCGAACGCCTTGGCTTCACCGGGCGCGAAGAGGGCATCAGCGCATACGCCACTGTACTCATCAAAAAGTAGGAGATACACGTTATTCATTCTCTAAAGTTCCTCCCATAGCATTACAATACGTACAAAAACACTGTTTTTCGTACGCATTTACCATTTTTATATAGTATGTCTTTAATATCTTTGGCACGAGAAATCGATAACGGGGGAAAACCTTTCAACGAGACTAAGAACCTTTCGACAGAAGCCCCAAAAAACTTCCAGCAAGGACTAAGAACCTTTCAACAAGAACTAAGAACCTTTCAACGGGAACTAAGACAACTATTAACAATATGAGAAAATCTACTATTCTTCTACTGACAATGGCTCTGATGCCATCGTCGGGAATGTTTGCACAGCGCATCCAGCAGACCTTGGGTCGCTCGGTGGTGGCTGTGACCGACGACAGCAAGCAAGACGTGCTCGTTACGTGGCGCAAGTTGGCGCAAGAGCACGACAGCTGCACCTACAACCTCTACAAAAGAACAAGCGGAAGCACCGAATACACAAGGGTGAACTCTGTGCCCATCACCAAGACAAACTTCCAGACGACACGCTCGCAGGTGCCATACGGATCGGAATTGGCCGTCACCACTGTCTACAATGGCGTGGAGAGCGAGAAGAGCAATCCGTTTCTGTTCAAGAAACAGGCGTGGAAGGACGTGTTTCTCGACATCGACTTCGAGAAGGATGTGCTCAACCCCAACAACTACAAGGTGAAATTTGCATGGCCCATGGACCTTGACGGCAACGGCGAATACGACGCCTTGCTCGTTGACCGCCAGTACTGTGGCGGAAGTGATGCCGATCCTGGATGCGCCACCACAACCCACAAACTGCAAGCCTACACATTCGACGGCAAGTGTCTTTGGACGATAGACATGGGCCCCAACGTGATAATCGACGGCGGGCAGAACGATATGGTTGTGGCCTACGACATAAACTGCGACGGCAAGTGCGAGGTGATTATAAAGAGTTCCGACATGACCCGTTTCTGGGATGCCGACAACAACACGTGGGGCAAATACGCCAACGGGAGCACGGTTGCCGATACCGACGGCGACGGTATAGAGGACTACACCAAGCAGTCGAAGCGCAACCCTCCTTTCTATATATCAGTTGTTGACGCACGGACAGGAGCTGAGATGGAGTGCTCTGAACTGAAATACGACGAGGTTCACGATGGCGTTGACACCTATACGCGCGACAACCGCGCCGACTACATGAACGACGGCGACGGTACGGAATATGCCTTCATGGCCGGCCACTTCGCCATCTGCTACTTCGATGGCATACATCCGTCGCTTGCCATGGAGTGTCTCGACCGCAGAGCTTCCGATAAGCAGCACCATAACTATGTATTCGTGTGGTCTTACGACTGGAACAATGGTGCTCCCAGCAACTGGCACCACAGCTACACCTGGAGCCGCAACGACAAGACCCCGTGGCCGGCTGAGTTCCATCAGCTTCGCGTGGCCGACACCGACGGCGACGGCATCGACGAGATGCTGCAAGGTGGCTACGGAGTGAACCCCGTGAAGGGCATGGTGTACAGTGCGGGCATAGGCCACGGCGACAGATACGACGTGAGCGACATCGACCCCGACCGCCCAGGCATGGAGGTGTATGCCATACAGCAGTCGAACCTGCTCGGACAGGTGCTCTACGATGCGGCCACGGGTGAGCACATCAAGGAGTGGTACTTGCCGAATGTGTATGATGTGGGTCGTGGACGTTGCATGGATGTTGACCCCGACCACAAGGGCTACGAGATATTCTCGCTTCTGGAAAACCTGTACGACTGCAAGGGCAACGTGATAAAGGAAGGTACAACCACCTATCCAATGGAGGCTTCATGGTGGGACGGCAACTTGCAGCGCGAACTAATCGCAACGCCTGGCGGAAGCGGCTATGGCAGCAATGTTATGATGATGACCTACAACGGCAACCGCCTCCTTGAAATATCAAAACAGAGCGGGTGGGCTGTGCATGCCGGATGGGCTGTGCGTCCTGCATTCATGGGCGACATCACTGGCGACTGGCGCGAGGAGGTAATCCTGATGAAGCAAAACGAAACCTCCAGTACAGGTATCGTGGGCTACTCGACCGATATAGCCACCGATTATAGCTTCTACACACTTCAGGAAGACCCGCATTACCGCCTTGAC
This sequence comes from bacterium, assembly GCA_963630025.1. Lineage (GTDB taxonomy): Bacteria > Bacteroidota > Bacteroidia > Bacteroidales > Bacteroidaceae > Prevotella. Next base: position 11,017 of record CAVGKZ010000086.1, read on the forward strand.
TGCACCACTCGCGGATACTACCAGGCTCCTTGCACCAGCTTCTATTTGGGAGAGGAGATGCCTTACCCACCGGTTCCGCCCGTTATGGTGACCGACCTGAGGTGGAAAAGCGGAGCTTCATGGAGTGCATCGGGCAGCGGTTTCACATCGTTCGACCAGACTTCTGCCCAGAACTATGCCGACGGCAAGAGCGTAGTGTTCGACATCAGCGGCGACAACGCCTCTGCTATAAGCATCAGCGGTTCGCTGAAGCCCGGCAACGTTTACCTTATGACTCCCAAAGGCCACGACTACACCTTCGGAGGCAGCGGTACGCTCGACGGCGACATGGAACTTTGCAAGTCGATGCTCGGCACGGCCACATTCAACAACAACCTGAACTACACCGGGCGCACCGTGATTAGCGAGGGAACACTGTGTGTGAACGGCAGCATAGCCGGCCCAGTTGACGTGCGTGCAAAGGGCTCGCTGGCCGGAGTGACTACACTGAACGGCCAAATCAGCTTCGAGGGTGCTCTCAACTACGAGGGTTGCCGCCTCATGCCGGGCAATGCAGACAACAAGTTCGGCACAATGACGTTTGGCAAGAGCATCACCATTCCCGGCAATGTATATATAGTGATATATGCACAAGAGGGAAAATCGGGCAAGATTGCGGTCAACGGCGACCTGACACTCGACGGAACGAACACAGTTACCGTGGTGGTTGCCGACGAGAACAAGATTGCCGAGGGCAGCTATGTCATAGCCGAGTGCACAGGAACCCTTACCGCCAACGTGGCTAACCTCAAGGCTCGCGGTCTTGACGGCATCAACTACGACTTCAGAGTAGACGGCAATAAGCTCATTCTCGACATCAATGGAACCCGCGCTCCGCAGGAGAACGTGGTTTGGACGGGCAACGACAACAACATCTGGGACTATAAGAGCGACAACTTCAGCACCAACGGTTCCTCCACTCCGTTCGTTACCGACGACCAAGTAGTGTTCAACGACCAGTCGGGCAACAGAAGCATCACCGTAAACGATCTCGTCGTGACCAAGGGCGTGACATTTGACTTCGACAACGGCACCTACACATTCTCCGGTGAAGGCGGCATCAGCGGCGAAGGCGGTGTGACCAAGAACGGCAAGGGCGAAGTAAAGATGGATCTGGTCAACAGTGACTACACCGGTGCTACCGTTATCAACGGCGGAACGCTCACCGTGACCAACCTTACCGACGGTGGCGTGAAGAGCGCATTGGGCGCTGCCACTGCCAATGAGGGCAACCTGCAGATAAACGGCGGCGGCACACTGAAGGTGGATGCCTACAACATGGCCACTGACCGCATACTTACCGTGAGCGACACGGCCACTATCGACGTGGCAAACAGCAAAGGGTCGGTGTCACTCAAGGGTATCGTGAAGGGTAACGGTTATCTCGTAAAGACTGGCGCAGGCCAGCTCAACTTCAACTATGCCGGCACCAACTCGTTCAGCGGACTGATAATGCGCCAAGGCAAGGTGTCGCAGGGCGACTGGCAGTCAACCTTCGGCAAGAAGAGCTCGCCTCTGCTGTTTGAGGGTGGCGAGATAGAGATGATTGCCAACAACAGCATGAGCACAATTCCCGAATACACCTACAAGACAACGGTGCCTGAGGGCGCAAACGCTAAGATTGTAAGTTCGAAGCGGTGCAAGATAAACGGCAGTTTCATGGGCAACGGCTCGCTCACCATCGTGTCAGACGGTGTGCGCAGTGACATCGGTTCCGACTTCTCCGCCTTTGAAGGCACACTGAACGTGCAGGGCGGCAACTTCCGACTGATGAGTGGCGTGAAGGATATGTCGAAGACAAACGTCGTGATGGCTGCTGCCAGCTATATGGGACACCACAAATCGGGAGCCGGCGACCAGGAAGCCATCACCACAAAGATAGGTTCCGTAAGTTCAACCGCCGCCGACTGTACCCTTGGCAACGCCGCTGACTCCTACGAGGTGGGCTACAACAACACCGATGCCACCTACAAAGGATTGCTGAAGGCCAAGACCGTGAAGAAATACGGTACCGGTTCGTGGACACTGACCACCAACGGAAGCACCTCAAGCGTCGAGGTGAACGAAGGAACGCTTATGCTCAACAACAACCCGGTAAGCACCAACCCGTCTGCATTCACCTCCGGTTCAGTGACAGTCAACAACGGAGGAACACTGAAAGGCAACGGCTGCGCTCCATTCGTAACAGTCAAGAAGGGCGGAACCATCGCTGCCGGAATCACGGCCTACGGTACGCTCAAGGCAACGGGCAACATCAACCTGCAGGAAGGCAGTACGATGGTGATAAAGGTAGGTGTCAACGCCAACGGAACTGACTCTAACGACAAGTTTAAGTTCAGCGGAACGACGACACACAACAACGACACCATCCTGATTGACCTTGACGGAGAGCGCAAGCTGACCGCCGGCGACGAGATAACCGTGTTCACCGGCACTGGAACCCAGAGCGGAAGCTATATCCTCAAGACCGTTTCGCCTTCAGGCGTGAATGTCAAGTGGGACGACTCGCGTCTGCTTTCCGAAGGCATCCTCACCGTTGACGAGGTTACGGGCATCAGCACAGTCATTGCCGACGACACGCTTGTGGACGTCTACTCCACCGACGGACGACTCCTGCGCAACGATGTGGCATACGGAAAGGCCCTCGACGGACTCGCAAGCGGCGTGTATGTGATAAACGGCCACAAGGTAGTGAAGAGATAAACCGAACGACCACAGACCACAATATGCGGGGTTGTCCTGACCTACGGCAACCATCTGAAACTGCCAGAGCCACGATGGCGGTCAGGACAACCCCGTTTCTACTTTATCAAACAACTGACAAACGTATCGATATGGCTGTCAGACATATCAACAAGCAACTACTAAACATTTCCACATGAAACACTACAGACTCAAGGCGGCATTGGTTTCAGTGCTGCTTACGGGCACTACAGCCCTTGCACAAGCCCCGGTGTACATCACCGCAGGGCAATCTAACGCTGACGGAAGGGAGTATGTCAGCAAGTTGCCGTCGTACATGAAGAACGGCTACAAGCACTTGCAGTTCAAGAACGTGACCAGTTCGAGCGACGGAACGTTCGGCAGCCGCACGTTTGAAGACCGTTCGGGACGCTTCGCCTTCTGCGATGTGACCAACTACTTCATCGACCAGTCCACCAGCTCCAACTTCTACTCCATCAAATGCGCCTATGGAGGCACCGCCATCGACACTGCCGCCACCTACAACACCCTGCCAGTGTGGTGCGCCGACTCGGCCTGGATAGCGGCCAACAACGCTTACCGTGGCGACATCAACACCGGCAAGTCGCTCACAAAGTCGCTCACCGAGGGTCTGGCCGACTGTGCCGACGTCACCCTGGGCAAGCTCGACGGCGGATATGACGTGAAGGCCATCATGTGGCACCAGGGCGAGAGCGACAGAGCGCAGAGCGGCCACTACTACAAGAACTTCAAGGACATGATTCTCTATATGCGCAATGCCGTATATGCCCTCACCGGCAAGGAGAAAGACAAGACTCTGCCCTTCATTTTCGGCACCGTGTCGCACTCAAGCAAGCAGTATAACAGTGCTGTGGAGAAGGCTCAGAAGCAGGTGGCCGCCGAGTTGCCCAACGTTTATTGCATAGACATGAGCGATGCCGGACTGCGTTCCGACGCGCTGCACTTCGACTCTGCATGGACAGAATATCTCGGCAAGATGATGTACAACCAGCTTGTCGAACTGAAACTCGTTGACGGCCAAGCCTTGGACGTTGTGAAACCGCACATACCGAGCGCAAGCGACACTCTGAAGGTGGACGCCGAACGGTCGTGGGACTTCACTCAGGCGTGGAGCGAGGTGTCTGTTGATTCGCTGACTAGCGACAGCCGCTGGCCTAAATATCAGTCGTTGGGCTACCGCTACTCACAGGCCATGTCTGCCAACCAGGAACTTTCCACCTCTGGAGGCTATGTTTTCCCGGAGACCAAGGGGCTGTACTTCAAGTGCGGGTCGGGCAACCGCATCATCATCAACCCCGGCAAGAACCTCTGCTTCTACGGTGACAACCTCTATCTCACCCTGCCCAAGGTCAGCCCCGGACAGACTGTCACCATAGTGACGGCTTCGGCCAAGGGCGAGCGCGGCCTCACCACCGACAGCGGCGACCAGTTGGAGCTGATCAGCGGCGGTGTGAAGTCTACCGGCAAGGTGACAAACTCGTGGAAAGTGAAGGAGTCGCTCACCGAACCCGTCGACCTCGTGTTCCACTCCAACGGCGGTGCCATCTATGTGTACAGCATTGAGGTCACTTCGCCCTACGTCCAGATACTCGTGGGAGCCGACCAGAAGGTGACGTTCAGTTCGCCCAAGGCTTGCGAAGTGAAGTCGCACGCCGACATGATCAAGGCTTACGTGGCCACGGGCTACGACAAGCAGAACGAGGCCGTGGTGCTGGAGCAGGTAGACACCATACCTGCCAACACCGGAGTGATAATCATAGGTGAGGAAAGCCTCATCGGAGCCAAGGAAGTGACCACCACAAAGACCTATCCCGACAACCTGCTGGTGGCAGCTACGGCTGAAACTACCGTGAACCCGACCGAAGAGGTGGACGGAACGGCCTACACAAACTTCACGCTGAGGCCCGAAAACGGTTCGGTTGACTTCCACAAGCTCACCGCCCAGACCACTTTGGCTGCCGGAACGGCCTATCTGCGATTGCCACAGGCTACGGCAGGCAGCACCGAGGTGGTGAAAGCCAACGACGGCACCCCCACTTCCATCAAGAAGGTTAAGAAGCTGGCTGCCAACAACGGTCAGTGGTACACCCTGGACGGACTCGCTGTGAGCACTCCCGACAAGGGCTTGTGTGTCCGTAACGGTCAAAAATATCTGATAAAGTAAGTTTACATTCCGCACAGGCGTATCACTTACGCATCGTAACTGGGCCATTTACGCATCGTAAACAGCCCATTTACGACCCCTAACTCGGCCATTTACACATCGTAAGTGGCCGAGTTTTTTGATGCAACCTATTTTGCCACTCTCCACACTATGGACTTTATACCTCGAAAAACGGCAAAAATCCTTTTGCAATCGGTGTTTTTACCCTACCTTTGGGTTAAACCTTTGCCGACGGTGTGCGTCATAAAAGACAAACAACGGCTATCACTAAAACAATTATGAAAAAACTTTCCATTTCACTAACCGTCCTCATGTCGTGCGCAACTCTTTGGGCGCAGCCCCGCTACGACATGACCAAGCTCCAGAGCGAGCGGCTCAACCGTGGCGTTGTGGCCTTGCGACAGGACAGCAACAGCGTGGTCGTGAGTTGGCGCACACTGCTTTCCGACAAGAAGGGCGAGCCTTTCGACGTATATCGCAACGGACAGAAACTCACCACAAAGCCTCTCACCACCGGCGGAACGTTCTTCGTGGACAACAACCCCGTTGCCGGCGAAGCCATATATGAGGTAAGGGGTGGCGAAAGCAACGGTTCGTTCACGCTGAAACCCAATTCGCCATGCGGCTATCTGCCCATAGCGCTGCAAAAACCGGCTGACGGCACAGCTCCCGACGGCACCACCTACTCCTACTCGGCCAACGATGCAAGCGTGGGCGATGTGGACGGCGACGGCCAATACGAGATTTTCCTCAAGTGGGACCCGTCGAACTCGCACGACAACTCCCATCCGGGTTTCACCGGAAACACCCTCATAGACTGCTACCGGCTGGACGGCACCATGCTCTGGCGCATAGACCTCGGTCGGAACATACGTAGCGGCGCCCACTATGTGCCGTTCATGGTGTATGACTTCGACGGCGACGGCCGTGCGGAACTGATGGTGAAGACCGCCGACGGCACCGTTGACGGCACGGGAAAGGTGATTGGCAACGCCGAAGCCAACTGGGTGGAAGGCGCAACGGAAGCCAAGGCGTGGTATGAGAGCCACAAGGACAGCATAGACCAGGCACGCAAGGAGGAGCAACAGCGGCGCAAGGAGTTTGAAACGGCCATGCGCGAAGGCCGCAGACCCGACAGAGGGGCGCAGCGAGACCCCCGGCGCATGCCGCAAGGGCAGCAGGAAATGCAGCAAGGAAGGCGACCCATGCCTCAAGACCAGCAGGGCATGCCCCGACAAAGGCGGCAACGCATGCCACAGCAACAGCAGGGTTTCAACGGCAGATACACCGGACGCATACTGTCAGGACCGGAGTATATCTCCGTGTTCGACGGACTGACGGGCCGTGTGCTCGACACCGCCGACTACATCCCCGAACGTGGCGACACGAGAGCGTGGGGCGACGACAACGGAAACCGCTCGGAGCGCTATCTGGCCGGTGTGGGCTATTTCGACGGACAGAAGCCCAGCGCGGTGTTCTGCCGAGGCTACTACACGCGGACGGTCATTGCGGCATGGGATTGGGACGGCAAGAAGCTGAAAAACCGCTGGACGTTTGACACCAACAGTCCGGAATGGAACTCCTATGCAGGGCAGGGCAACCACAACTTGCGCATCGGCGACGTGGACGGCGACGGTTGCGACGAGATAATCTACGGTTCGATGGCCGTTGACAACGATGGTCGCGGACTGTACAACACTGGCATGGGTCACGGCGACGCCATCCACATGACCGTATTCGACCCAACTTCAGACAAGCTTCAGGTGTGGGCTTGCCACGAAAACCGCCGCGACGGCAGCACTCTGCGCGACGCTGCCACAGGCAAAGTGCTGTTTCAGCTGAAGAGCAACACCGACGTCGGACGCTCAATGGCGGCAGACATCGACCCGACCACCCCGGGTGTGGAGATGTGGAGTTCCGACAGCCACGGCATACGCGACATACACGGCAACGTGGTGAAGCCCAAAGGTCAGGCCAAGACCTCCGACAACGGCAAAGAGAGCGGCGAAGAAGACGACACAGCACTGTATCTCGGCGGCAGAAGAGTACCAACGAACTTCGGCATCTGGTGGGACGGCGATCTGCTGCGCGAGTTGCTCGACCACGAAAACGTCTCGAAATACGACTGGAATACTGGTGCCACCAACACCATATTCCGCTTTGACGGTTGCCGGTTCAACAACGGAACGAAGTCCAACCCCTGTCTCAGTGCCGACATCCTTGGCGACTGGCGCGAGGAAGTGCTCGTGCGCACAGAGGACAGTGCGGAGCTGCGCCTGTATGTGAGCCCGGTTCCGACCGACTACCGCATCAACTGTCTCATGCAGGACATACCTTACCGCCTGAGTGTGGCCACTGAAAACGTCGGATACAACCAACCTCCTGAGACCGGGTTCTACCTTGGCCCCGACAAGTCGGTGGTGGAGTTCCTCAAATAGGCTGAGACAATACTTCTCACATAATCTGTTTTAACACTCGATCCGTCCGTCTGCAATATGCAAGCGGGCGGATTGCTTGGTTGTACAGACAGACCTAAGCGGCAAAGGCATACCGCCAAGAAAGCGCAGTGGGACAATGTGGATACGACAAATTTTACGTAAATTTGCACGTTACCAACCTGTTTTCAAGCAAACATGAAAAGGATTTTCCTGCTTACTACCCTATATATTATAGCCAGTCTCACCGTTTCGGCCACCGACATAGACCGCATGGCTCTCATGGGCAAGCGCATTTCGTCGGCAGACGGACTGTCGAGCAACACCGTGTACGACATTGTTCAGGACAAATACGGATTTGTATGGATGGGAGCGGCCTACGGACTGTGCCGATATGACGGATATTCGTTTGTCAACTTCTACTCGCTCAGCGACGAGAAGTCGAAGAAGATTGAGGCAAACGTGGGCAACCTCTATGAAGACCGCGCCAACAGTCTGCTCTGGATACACACCGCGACGTTCAACTTCGCCTGCTACGACATGAGCACAGGCCGCTTTGTGGACTACACCGGGCGCGACGACGAAAGCAAAACCTATCGCAGGATGCTCCGTTCGGGCAACAACATGTGGATGTACGACACCAGCAACGGCATGAGACGGGTGGAATACAGGGGAGGAAGGTTCACTTGCGACGACTATACCGCCGAGAACGGCAAGCTGCCGAGCAACCACATACCACGAATAGTGGAGGACGGAAAGCAAAACGTGTGGATTCTGACCAACAATGGACTGGCCGTGGCCGACAAGGAGGGGCGCATAAAGACCGTAGTCAGAGGTGTGCGCTACATAGAGGGCTGCTCCTACAACGGCAAGGCTGTCGTTTTGACAGGCAGGAACACGGTTGAGGTATATGAACCGACGGGGAAACGGTCGAAAGTCATACAGATACCTGCGGTGCTCGGGCCTTTGCACACCATAAGGAGTTCGTTTGTATGGCAAGACAAGTGGATGCTGTTCGGCCCGGAGACCTTTTCCGTTGACCTAAGGAGCGGACTGTGCGAGAAGCCCGAGGGGTTACAACTGCACAACGGGCTGCTCCTGGAAAGCATCGACGGCTTCTTCTTCGAGTCAAACGCCATCGGCGACCTGTGGATATTCTCCCCAAAGGGCGAAGTGAGGAAGTTCCGGCTCATCGACAGTGCGCTCTTCACGGCTGAAAGGCGGCGCTTGTACAGCGTAGCGCGCGGAAAGGACGGTCTGTTCTACATCGCCACATACGGCAACGGCCTGTTCGTATACGACTTTGCGGCCAACAAGATGCGCCACTTCACCGCAAACGACCCACAACCCATAATCGACACTGACGTGCTCAAGGACATTACCGTAGGAAACGACGGCACGGTGTGGGTGGCGCAGGAGAATGCCGGCGTGGCACGCATCACCGTCACTCCACAGCCCATAGCTTCGTTCATACAACCCATGCCCGGCCACAACGGCGACTGGAGCAACTACATCGGCATGGTGGCCGAAGGCAAGGAGGGCGAGGTGGTCTTCTCCACGAGAGACAACCGCTTGTACAGTCTGGACACGGCATCAGGCCAGGTGAAGGAGAGCGGAAGGACGAAGTCGTGCGTCTTTTCGATGCTAACAGACCGCCACGGACGGGTGTGGATGGCCACACGCAACGACGGTCTCTACATCGACGGCGAGCACTACGACAAGGGTAAGGGCGGCAAAGGACTGCCGAGCCGTATGCTGAACTCCATGGTGGAGGACGCGCAGGGCCGAGTCTGGATGGGCACAACAGAGGAAGGCTTGATTATGGCCAGCGACATGGCCGACGGAAGCGTGGCTTTTCACGCGTTTCTCAACCGCAACCTGAACGAAAGCAGGCTGCACAAGCTGGACATCGACCGCAAAGGGCGACTGTGGGTGGCCACAAACAATGGACTATACGTGGTTGACACCCGCAAAAAGAGGATAACCAACGACGATTTCAAGTGCTTCAATCCGTCCAACAGTGCGTTTCCCTACAGCGAAGTGCGCTGCGTGTTGCCGGCAAGCGACGGTGCGCTGTGGGCAGGCGGCAAGGGCAGCGGCGTGGTGCGTTGCACTTTCGACGCCAACTTGCAGCACATCAGTTGCAAATCGCTGACCAAGGAGCAGGGAATGGCCAACAACACGGTGAACAGTATGGCGGAAGACCGCTACAAAAACCTTTGGGTGGCCACGGAAAACGGCCTTTCGGTAATCTACGGCAAGGACTTCAAGGTGAAGACCTACCTCTTTGGCAACTCGTTCGGGCGCAACACGTACTCGGAAAACGCTGTGCTGCGCATGGGCGACGGCCGGCTTATCTTTGGCACTCAGGCCGGCATCGCCGTCATAACGCCGCAACAGTTGTCAAGTCATGCGTCCAACCGTCCCATAGACATACTCATCACCGACATCAGCGTCAACGGTTCCACCTCGCCGGAGAGCAATCCGGCAGGTTTCGCTCCGGGCAACACGAGCAGCATCACGCTCAGCCATAACGAAAATTCGGTGTCGCTGTCGTTCTCAAACTTTGAATACGGCAACACCAAGTCGTCGCTCTACCAGTTCTACATGGAGGGTTCTGACCGCACATGGCGACCGCTGACAAGCATGAACCACGTGGAATACGGCAATCTGACTCCCGGTCACTACGTGTTTCACCTGCGTTCGCTGAGCGACAACCGCTGGAGCAAGGAGACCACTCTGGCCATCACCATACGCCAACCGTGGTACAACACTCTGTGGGCGTGGCTCGTGTATGTGGCATTGGCCGCTGCGGCAGGACTTTACCTGTACTCCAACGCAAGAGAGAAGTTCCGTTTGCACCAACAGATGCGCATAAACAAGGAGCTGACCGAGTTCCGCTTGAGTTTCTTCACCAGCATTACGCACGAATTCCGCACGCCTTTGGCCATCATACAGGGCGCTGTAGACAAGCTGATGGCCGGAAAGGGGGAGCCGTCGCGTGCAGCCTTGCAGACAGTCGGGCGAGGCACTCACCGTCTGCTGCGCCTTGTCAACCAGCTGATGGAGTTCCGCAAGGTGACAACCGACAACATGAAGATACGCGTTGAGCAGGGCGACATCGTGAACTTTGTGCGCGACATATACCAAGACCTGTGGAACATAGCGAAAACAAAGGGCATAAGCATCACGTTCACACCGTTTGAACGCCACTACGAGATGCCTTTCGACCGCTCAATGGTTGAGTCAATGGTGTACAACCTCATCAGCAACGCCGTGAAATACACTCCCGAGCGCGGTACAATAAGCGTTTCGCTGAAGAAAATTGGCAACCAGATAGTTCTGACCGTGGCTGACAACGGTCCCGGAATAGGCAAGGAACAACTGAAGAGCCTGTTCCAACCGTTCATGCACGGCAACGTTTCGCAGGGCGGAATGGGCATCGGACTGTATACAGCCCACCGTATGGCCGAGCTGCATCACGGTTCGCTCACATACAAACCGGGCAACGAAGGCATCAATCAGGTCAACAACGGAGACGATATTGGTAGCAACGGAGACGATATTGGTAGTGAAAACGGTGCAGAAGTGACAAACAACGGAGGCAATACCGGGGCTGTCTTCGTCCTCACCCTACCCTCTTCTGCCGACGCATACACCAAGGACGATTTCAAAAAGACTACGGCCATAGACACCGAGACAGACGAAGCGGAGCGCAAGGGCTGCGAACTGCCCATAAAAGAACTTCTCCCCGAGGCGCTGAACGACGTGACAGTGGCAGTGATTGAGGACGATTACGACATGTCGGCGCAGATTTGCGGCGAACTGGCCACATATTTCCACGTGGAAAGCTACACCACTGGCGAGTCGGGACTGGCCGGCGTGCGCGAAAAAAAGCCCGTTTTGGTGATTTGCGACGTGATGTTGCCGGGCATGAACGGCTATGACGTGGTGAAGCAACTGAAGAGTGACGCAGCCACGGCCATGACTCCCGTGATAATGCTCACCGCCCTGGACGACGAGAACCACCAGGTGCGGTCATACAACGCCGGAGCTGACGACTATATGGTGAAGCCCTGCAACTTCAAACTGCTGCTCGCGCGGTCGCTACAGCTCATCCGACAGGCGCAAAACCGCATGGCGGAGCTGGCTCAAAGCAGCATGGCGGAGCTGCCAACCCAGCTGGACGCACAGGGCAACGCCCCCTGCCCCACCGACAATCAGGCGGAAACCAGACTGATAACCACCCAGGCAGACAAAGTTTTCCGCGAGAAGGTGCAATACATCATGGCGCAACACCTGAGCGACCCGAACTTTACCGTCGACCAACTCGCCGCAATGGTGGGTATGGGACGCACGAAATTTTTCAAGAAGATGAAGGACATGACGGGTATGTCGCCCAACAAATACCTGCAAAACGAGCGCATGCGGATAGCCGCCGACCTTCTGGCCGACGGCGAACTGACAGTTTCGGAAGTAAGCTACAAGGTTGGCATCCAGGATGCGTCGTATTTCAACAAGTGTTTCAAGCAGAAATTCGGCGTAGTACCAAGCAAATATAAAAGGGAATGTTGAGTTTTCAACATCCCTCCTGACTTCGTCAATGCGTCACCCAAATCACAAATTGTCTGTTGCTAGTCTGA
>CAVGKZ010000087.1:0-23906 GCA_963630025.1 bacterium
CTGCTAACGCATCGCTCCTCTGCCCTGGGCTATGCGCAACTGCCCTTTCAGGGCGTAGAAGTGCAAGTGGCCAGCTCGTGATAGTAACGAGCGCGAGTCAGGGCTGCGAGTCAAGGCTCTGGCCAGACGGGGCAAGCACAAAATTGCCCCTCTCTCCGAAAAAAAACGTTGTGCGCATGCAATAAAACGTGCGTCACGACAATTATATATAGTGTGAATGTATAAAAGAACTGGAACATATATACTTGCAGCCATGATGTTGGCGGCGTGCGCCAACGACGTGGACACCGTTGGCAGCGACGGCACTCGTGGCAGTGGCGGCTTGATTGCCTTCAACCCTGGGGTGGCTCCCATCACACGCTCCGACAAGACCGGAGCGGATGCGGCCACGGCTCTGGGCAACAAGTTTTATGTGTATGCCATAAAGAACGAAGACGAGACGGGAGTCGGGGCTCTGACCAGCGACAACCTCGTGTTCAAAAACTATAAGGTGGAATATAAATCGGGTAGTGAAAACACTTCCACCACCAACACCACCGGATGGGAATATGTGGGCAAAACGCTCAGTCAAAAGGAGTCCGAAGGCATTACGGACAACATTGGCATCGATGCGCAGTTGATAAAATACTGGGACAACAGTGCCAAAGACTACACCTTCTATGCCTTTGCCGTGAGCGGCAACAGCAGCAGTAGCGACGACATTACCGACGGTCATCTCACCGTAAAGAAGACCAATGATAAGGCAGACGTTCATCGCAACGGTTACACGATGACCGTGGACGAAAAGGCAGACCCGACAACGATTTATATCGCCGACCGCAAGCACATTGATGCTGTGACCGGAGACTATGGCAAGGACGTGAAATTTTCGTTCCACAATGCCATGGCCAAGATTCGTGTGGCCATGTATGAAACCATACCCGGCTACACCGTCACGCTGAAAGCTTTCCGCGTGGTCGACGAGAACGCCCCGGCCTTTGGCAACATGACCACGGAAGAAACTGCGAAGTTTGCCGCCAACCTCGTCAACAACAAGCCCGGCAGGGCTGGAACGATGACCGTGGAATATGAGGAGGTAGAGCCGAATACGCCTACGGTTAAATTCGACCCGACAGGCAAATCCGACAATATACTTACCCTTGGCAGCAATCTGAAGGCGAACACTGAGCTTGGCACTACCACCACCGATGCCGTGTATGACGACAGCAACAAGGAGTACACCACGGTATATCCCATGGAGGGCAACGCCAGCAACCTGAAGCTGAAGGTGGACTTCACGCTAAAGGCTAAAACGGGCGAGACGATAGAAGTTACCAACGCCACGGCGGAGGTGCCGGCCACATACCTGAGATGGCGACCGGGCTGCGCCTATACCTATATATTCAAGATAAGCGACCAGACCAACGCCACCATAGGCAGTCTCACGGGACTGCACCCCATCACGTTCGACGCAGTGGCCATCACCGACGGCACCGGTCATGAGGAGGTGATATCTACCACGGGCAACGGTACACCCAACATCGTGACAATGGGCTATGACGCTGCGACAGACAAGATTGTAGTGGGAGAAGACGACTACAGCGAGGGCAACACCCTCTACGCCGTGTTTGTCAAAGACAACAATGTGGTGAACGTGACTTACACGACGAACGCCATCAAGCTTTATGTGGTGACTACCGACGACAACGCCTATCCCATCACGGAGAGTGCCGTGGAGGAATATCTGGCTGATTATGCCACAGACGCGACCCTTGTGGACCAGCACGTGACGGCCTATGAGCAGACGCTCGACAATGGCAACTATGTGACAGAAGTGCCTATGGGCAACGGTTCTACCGACAAACGCTCGTTGAATGCAATGACGTGGACGGCTGGCAAGCATGTGTATGCCGTGGCATATACGTACACTACAACCACCAGTGGCACAACCACCAAATCCACCATATACAAGATTGTTGGTGTGGACGGCTATAAGGGCAGAACCAGCGGCACACTGGCGTTGAACACGTCGGTGGTGACCAATGCTGGAGCCGCCATCAAGCCGACGCTGAATGTGGACGGCGTGACCGCGCCCAACAGCGAGGTGAGCTATGCGCTTGACTATGACGGCAATTATGGAGCAGCCGTGCCGAAAGGTGTGACGGTGACAAGCAACAAGTCTGACGACGTGACCATCAAAGTGCCGGCATCCACAACGCCGACGGGTTCGGGCAAGTATACGGTGATTGCCACCTACAACCGCCGCACCTACAAGGCTTCATTCACTGTAGAACAGTAAGACAATATGATTAGCAATACACAACATATATATATACGCGCAGTATTGGCAGTGGTCATGGCCGCTTCGGCCACACTGTTTGCTGGTTGTTCTTCGGCCTCCGACGACGCTGATGCGCCTGTGGTGGATGGCCACGCCATAACATTCAACGCCACCGACGGTACTGCCGACGCTCAGGAGTCTACCCGCGCCGCTGGACAGGTGGGGCTGGAGACGCTGGGCTACAAGGATATAAAGGTGTATGGCTACAAAACCATAGGCAGCACGATACAGAACGTGATGCCCGGCTACACGCTGAAATACATCGACAACTCGGAAAACTCCTCTACCACCAACTCCTCTGGATGGGAGTATGTGGGGCAGGGTAAGGACTATCTCGGCAACGAACAGGAGATAAAATACTGGGACGGCAACTCTACCGACTACCGCTTCTTCGCCGTGTTGGGCGATTATGATAAAAGTCTGCTCTACGACGGCAGCTCAATAAGCGCGTCAACCCAAGTCTCCTCCACTGGTAGTTTCAGCTTGGAGCTTACCAATTTGGCGTATATGACCCATACAAAGGACGATAAATACTATAAAAGTGACGGCACAGAGATAGAAGAAAGCAAAATACCAATGTACGGCACGCTGTGGCAAGGCGACCCTGCGCAGTACTACAATACCCCAGTGCCATTGGCTTTCACCAAGCCCTACGCCTTGGTGCGCGTGGTGTTCATGCGCCCCGAAGGTACTTCAACCACGCAACTGGGCAAGGAGGGAGAGACAGGCACAGACTTGCACCCCATCACATTTGCACCTCTAAACGGCAATACGATGGCTGGCGACGGCAAGGTGAGTGTGAGTTGGGCGATGAATGGAGCGCACGAGACTGCCACCGCCACCGCTGGACAGGTGACTCTGCCCAATATGACGTTTAATCCTGTGAAGCTCGAAAACCAGGATGTGCGCTATCAGGTGTGGCCGGAATATATCATGATTCCGTCGACCGATGACCCGGAGGACTTCAAGTGTACGGCATATACTTACAAGAAAACAGCCAGCGGCGACGTGTTTGAGGAGCGTTCAGCCGTCGTGCCGGCGCAATACATGAGGTGGAAACCTGGCTACCAATACACCTACGTGTTCAAAATAACAGTCACCAACGACATGGAGTTCTCACATGTAGTGGAGGTATACACGCAATGGCAAGCCGGATATGTGGACAAGACCACGTGGTAGGGAAGAAACTTTCGGAGTGAAGAAGCAACGCTCGGCGGCCGAAGGAAACCAACGCTCTTGGGTATAAGGAAGGCATAGTAGGCGAAGCACTTGGGCATGGGGACGGCTTAGCGAGGCAAGGCTCTTGGGCAAAATCCAGCGCATAGACCGCGCCCTGAAAGGGCAACTGCATGACCCCCCAAAAAGGAAATGCAATGTGCCGAAACAAAAGCAGCTGCCCTTACAGGGCGCACCAAAAGGGTTCCGTGAAAACCTAACCCAGGGTGCCGTCGCTCTGCTAACGCATCGCTCCTCTGCCCTGGGCTATGCGCAACTGCCCTTTCAGGGCGCAGAAGTGCAAAAGGCAATATATAGTCCAGGCAAGGCTCTTGGGCATGGGGGACGGCTTAGTAGGCGCTGCGTCCTCGCTGCGCCCGAGTCGACAAAGAATAGCCTAATGCCAATGCTACAATACGGGCGCAGCGCCCGCCGAATGAGCCTAACGAACCAAGGCTTGCGCAAAGAGAAGACGAAGAGCCTAAGCTTACTTAGACGGGCGTAGCGAGGACGCAGCGCCTACTAAGGCAGCGAGGCAAGGCTCTTGGGAAAAATCCAGCGCATAGGCCGCGCCCTGAAAGGGCAACTACCCATAGCCCAGGGCAACGCCCTGGGTATTGGAGGCCAAAAGCAAACTTGCGCCCTGTAAGGGCAACTGCATGAACCCCAAAGGAAATGTAACATGCCCAAACAAAAGCAGCTGCCCGACATCATAACGACAACAACGCACGAAAAGACAATATGAAACATACAACGACGATACTATCCATGCTGCTGGCACTGGCGGTGCTGGCTGCTTGCTCGTCGGACAACGACGATACCGCGACGCGAGAGGTGACGCTCGACGTCCCAATTGAGATATACTCGGGCGACTTGCCGTCACAGAGTCGTGCGGCCAGTCAGGGAGACCCCGGCAACGATGCGGAGCTACAGGCTCCGCTATATCTGTATGTATACGCCTATGTCTCGGAGAATAACGGAAACTCCTACGAACTTCTCTCCAATACGTTCGACTTTACGCAGATTACCGACGGCTCCGACGGTTGGACGCTTGTTGACTCTGGCACGCAAAACGAGCGTTGGCAGAAGAATCTGCGCGTCACATTTACCATCAGTGGCACCTTCGACACGACTGACGGCCGTAGCCGTGTGTATGCCATCGCCTCACGAACTTCTTTGGCTGACAAACTGACTAATATCACGTCTTCGTCTATAACGACCAAAGATGCGCTGGAAAAGGTGACGGTTGATATGTCTTCCATCACTTCCGACCAACTGAAGGACATCTATTCCACCCCGGCCAACGACCAGACATCCAACGGTAGCATCATAGGCAACAGCAAGGGTATCACGTGTAGCACGGTGAAGCTCTACCACGTGGCCGCCAAGGTGGACTTCACATGGGAAGTGGCCGAGGATTTGCAGTCCACAGTGGAGCTGAAGAAGATATCATGCACCGGCATACCCACCACGTGCGCGATATTCAAGCCCACGGAAAACCCGACGACTGCTACTACATCTACCGTATACGTGCTGAGCAACGACGCGACAAACAAACCCGCCGTGGCCACCACGCCTGGCAACAAGTGGATAGGTCGTGCCTACGCCTATATGCTGCAACCCCAGTCGCCCGGAACAATAAGCTACACCGTGGAGTATAACGGAGGAAAGAACAACACCACAGGCTCTATCACCCCTGGCGGCTCATACAGCAATGTGTTTACCGGATGGTATAGAGTGGTGGCCAATGTTTCAAACGGAAATTAGGCCGGCTCGATATGGGAACGAGCGCGGCTCGTGATAGTAACGAGCGCATATGGAAGGCTTAGCGAGCCAAAGCTCTTGGGCAAAATCCAGCGCATAGGCCGCGCCCTGAAAGGGCAACTACGCATAGCCCAGGGCAACGCCCTGGGTATTGGGGATTAAAAGCAAACTTGCGCCCTGTAAGGGCAGCTGCATGCCCAAAAAGGAAATGCAACGTGCCCCAAAGGAAGTGCAACGTGCCCGAACAAAAGCAGCTGCCCTTACAGGGCGCACCAAAAGGTTTCCGTGAAAACTTGACCCAGGGTGCCGTCGCTCTGCTAATGCATCGCTCCTCTGCCCTGGGCTATGCGCAGCTGCCCTTTCAGGGCGCAGAAGTGCATGAGGCAATATATAGTCCAGGGCAACGCTCTTGGGCATAAGGAAGGCTTAGTAGGCGCTGCGTCCTCGCTGCGCCCGCCGAAGATAAACGAAGCGCAACAAGCGCAAAGCCCATGCTACAATACGGGCGCAGCGGGGACGCAGCGCCTACTAAGGCTTAGCGAGGCAAAAGCTCTTGGGCGGAGGGAAGGCTTAGCGAGGCAAGGCTCTTGGGCAAACCATTACGAAACGACATACGAAAACAAAAATATACGCAATATGCAACGCAAGATTAAAGGCTTGTTTATATTGATGCTGCTGCTCCTGGCAGTGAGCGCATCGGCGGACGAGATACGCTATGTGTCCAAACAGGGAAAGTACTCCAACGACGGCAAGTCGTGGGCTACAGCCAAGGCCAACATACAAGATGCCATCAACGACCTCGTGGACAACGGTCTGACCGGCGAGGTGTGGGTGGCAGCAGGAAAGTATACCCCGACGGAGAGTACCGAGTCGACGGGTGGCAACACGCTGTATATGTCGTTCAAGATACCCGCCGGCATAAAGGTGTATGGCGGTTTCAAGGGCGATGAGGCCAAGAAGGAAGACCGCGAGACTAACAAGTCCAAGCCCATCGGCAACATATACAAGAACTCCACGATACTCTCCGGCGACCTCTCGTCGTCGGCTGAGTTCACTTGGAACAAGACCAAGGACCAGTGGGACGTGACCTTCTATGGCAACTGCTACCACGTTGTGTACTTTGCCACAAAGGGTTTCGACGAGACAGGACGTGCAAAGCCCAACGGCGGCGGCTATAAGTCGGCTCTGCTTGAGGGCTGCATCATTGAGCACGGCAACGCCACCAACTCCGACCTCACCGGTCGTCCGCACAACGCCTATGGCGGTGGTGTCTACATGGTGGAAGGCTCTTGTCTCAGCAACTGCATGGTGCGCCAGTGCGTGGCCTCGCGCAATGGCGGCGGTATATACATGGACGGTGGCGGCTATGTGGAGCACACGGGCGTGACCGACTGCCAGACCACCGGCATCGGTACGTCGTTCGGCTACGGCGGCGGCGTGTGCATGGACGGCCCCGACACCTACGGCACATCGTCCAACCCGATGATTCTGCGCCGCTCGGGCGTGTTCGGTTGTGTGGGTCGTATGGGCGGCGGCATATCCCTCGCCGTCAGCGACACCCTTGGCAACAACAAGTACAAGACGGCCTGCACCGCGGTGATAGTGGCCAACAACACCGCCCAGACCGAAGGCGGCGGCGTGTATATGAACCGTGGCGGAGCCATAACGCAGATGACCATCGTGAACAACAAGTGCAACGGTGCGGGCATCATCAGCAACGGCATGACCACAGGCCGCTCGGCCGGCGTCTACTGCCGCGACAACGCCATACTGACCAACTCCGTGCTGTGGGGCGGCAAGTGTGCGGCCAACAACGACATCCAGTATGCCACGTCGCGTTCGGGCAGCAGCACCTCGCTCAGCCAGTATGTCATGTATGTGTCGCTCACGCAGTCGGACTATACCGACTGGAGCGGTATCATCAAGAAAGAGGTGACCAAGCTGTCGGCCTACAACACCAAGGACGACGGTACGGGCAACACCGGCGAGGGCTACCCCATGTTTCCCAATCCCACGCCCAACGCCGGCTACGTCAGTTCGGCGCAGGCCCTTCAGTTTCTCTACAACTCCAGCAGCACGATAGCCGACAAGGTGACCCTCTACGACGCTTCGGGCAACATGGTGGCGGCTACAGACATAAAGCTCGGCACCACCTACTACACCGATGCCGCCCTCAAGACCGTGGCCGTGGAAGGCAAGGACTACACCTATGGCGGAGCAGTGTATGACTTCCAGCCCGAGTCGCGGTCGACTCTCAACCACAAGGGTATACAGACCGTCGACATGGACCGCTACAGCCAGACTCCTGTCTACGATATCGACTACGACGTGACAGGCAAACGCTTCACCACACGACCCACGCTCGGAGCCTACACCGCAAACCCAGTAACCATCAAGCCGCAGGAAACCACCGACGACGGCGGCAACCAGGTGATGAACTACTATGTTGACCCCAACGACAACGGCGGAACGGAATACGCCACCATCGGCAGCAGCTGGGACCAGCCCATGCGCTTCTTTGCCGACGCTTTGGAGCATATAAAGTCCGCCAACTACTCAGCGACCACCACGGTCAACGTGTATGTGAAGCAAGGCACGGTGAACAACACCAACGGTTACGTCTACGGCCGCATCCGCAACGTGAGCATCTCCGTGCCGAGCAACGTCAACATCTACGGCGGCTACCCAAGCTCCAGCACAGGAACTGACCTCAGCGGGCGCAAGCCGACACAATACATCACATACGTCACCGCCAACACGCAGGACGAGTACGACCTCAATGTGCCCCACCTGCTCACGTTCGACGGCACGCAAAACGCCGTGGTCGACGGCTTCTTCCTGCGCTATGCCAACGCCCGCAACACCGAGATGCTGGGCGCAGCAACGCCGGTGACCACCGGTGCCGCCATGACCTTCAGCGGTGCCACAAACGTGAAAATACAGAACTGCGGCATCTCCGGCCACACGGCCACCCAAGGTGCTGTGGCATACATCGACGGATCGTCGAGCGTATATTTCGAGAACTGCGTGTTCAACAACAACGAGAGCCGCGAGGTGAACGCCGACGGCTCCAGCAAGTCCACCACGGGCAACATCGCCGTGCTCGGCGGTTCCACGGCCACATTCTGCCACTGCGACTTCCTCAACAACGTGGGCAACGCCATCGACGCCTACGGCACGGTGAAAGTGACCAACAGCGTGTTCTACGGCAACATGAACACTCCGCTCGAAGACACGCGCAACAATGCCGCCAAGGCTCTCGCTGCCGTGCGTCTGATGAGCGGCGGTAATTTCTCCGGCGACCACAATCTCTACGACGCTGCGTCGAAGACATTCATCACCACCAATGCAGCTCAGAACACCGCGTTTCCCGCCGCCACCAACGAGGCTATACTTATCTACGAATACAACGACACCTCCACCGTATATCCGCGCTTTGTCAATCCGACGAAGAATGCCGGAGTGTCCTCTTCGGGCGACGTGACCTACTATGGACGCACCATGTCGTTCCAGCCCCACAACAACAATCCTATGGTCAACCGCGCCTCCACTGTGGGCAGCGACGGCACAACGAACACTGACCACACCCAGTGGGGCAAAGACATGACGGGTTATGTCACCCGCGACTACGGCGGACTGCCCGACATCGGTGCCTTGGAGAACCATGAGGGCACCGAGGCCGACGAGGGCGAGAAGGCATATCCAGACGGCCAGACTCCCTACGGCGGCGCGCTCTATGTGCGCGACTACCGCACGAGCAACGGCTCGATAGACACCTCCATCGAAGGCCGCGACGGCTCATCGTGGGAAAAGGCCATCAATGGCAACGGTACTTACACCTCTACATCCACTACTGTGACTGGCGGCAAGGCTACCACGCCGACGGCCAGCACCATAGACAATCCCAAAGCATACAAGATTAGTCGTTGCAATGAGAATGGATATGCGAAAAACAATGATGGAACTTATCTCAATGGTACCTACGACTACTCTTCCGGTGATGACTTCATCTTCATCTCCGGGGCGAACGGCTATTACTATATATATGATGTCACGCAGAAAAAGTATGTGGTCTATGTCAGTGCTGAGGAAGGCAAGAGCCAAGTGACGTTTTCTGACGACAACACTACGAAAGCACTTTGGCGACTGAAACAAGATGGCACCACTACGAAATATTGGATTCAGCCCAGTGTGACCCCTGACAGCGAGACATCTGTGTCGTGGAACTATCATGGAGGATTTGGCAATAATCTAGGTTTGTATGGTAGTACAAAAGACGACAGCAAATGGTACATCATGGAGCCTGTGACAAAGCAAACAACAGTCAGTGTCAACGGTTTCCAACATGCCATCAACACAGGCAACACACAGTGGTATGAAGAAGACCGTAGCGCTCTGAAAGAGGTGCGTGTGGGTGCCGGCACATATACCGCCAACCTTGAGTGGAAGGAGGGCGTAAACGTGCGCGGAGGCTATCCCGCTGTGGGCAACCCTGGCGAGTACGAGCGCAACATCTCCAACTCCAAAGACGGCTACCAGACCATCATCGACGCCAACGGTAACGGCCGTGTGCTCCTGCAGCCAGCCAACTTCACGCAGCAAACCCTCTTTGAAGGATTTACTATTCAGAACGGTTCAGTATCTGGAGACGCTTATGGCGCTGGGGTATATCTTCGCAGCAACGGCGTTCTGAAGAACTGCCTTGTGCAGAACAACAAGTTCACAGCCGACGGAAATACGGGTGCTAATTACGGCGGTGCTGGCGTATTCTTGAATGACGGTTCGATAGTGAAGAACTGTAAGATTATGAAGAATACACTTCACAGTGCTGTGTCTGGTCTTCTTGTTGGTGGTGCTGGCGTATATGCTGCTGGTGGCACGCTCATCAACTCACTTATTGTGGAGAATACCGCCTACAATTCAGCTCATAATATTCTTGGAGCAGGATTCTATATTAGAAATAATAGTAATATATATAACTGTACGATTGCTTATAACTTAGCACGCGAAACAGGATGGGATAGTTATTATAGCAGATACTACCCTGCCACAGGCGGTGTGTGGGATGCTGCCGCTTCGTATGATAAAGAGGCAAAGAAATACTCCAACCAGTCTAATTTCTACAACTGTATTATCTGGGGAAATTATGCTACTGGTGGTACTGCCGAGAACTTGGTTCAGGTAGGTATGCAAGGTTTCTCAAATGGTGCAGGTAGCACCAACGATGCCTTCCACACTTGCTATAGTTCGGCGTGGTCAAGTAAATATGCTTCCGACGATGCTACCAACAAAGATCTTGTGACTCTCGTGGGAAAAGGATCTGAGGGTAGTGCAAGTGACTCTGCCAAATTCTTTAACGAATGCAAAAACCAAGAGCCTTTCGTCCGCGCTGCCGACGGCACCACCGACTATTCGTTGAAGGCAAGTGCCACGCAGTGTATCAACAGGGGTTCGGAATATGAAGCACTGGACACCTATGATGTCACGGTGGACATCAACGGTGAAGACCGCGTACAGGACTGTACCATCGACAAGGGCGCATACGAGTATGACCAGTCGCTCGACATCGAGCCGGAGATATTCACCACTACGGGTTCTTCGAACAGAAAGGCGGTGTTCTATGTCACTCCCGGCGGCAGCGGCACGGCTTCTGCCAACAGTCCCGTCAACGCCGCCTGCGCCAGCAAACTGCAGAAGGTGCTCGACGCAGCCGGACGCTACAAGTACACCACACCGGCCGACACCGTAATAGTGAAGGTGGCCAACAGCGAAGATGCTGCGGCCGGTGACGGCTCTACCGACTTCATGTATTACGCCTGCCGCACCACCGACGAGGCCGACCAGAGCGTGCGAGTATGGTCTATCATCGTGCCGCGCGGCGTGGAAGTGTGGGGAGGATATACCGACGACTACAACACTAAAGACCCCGCCAACGACAACGGCTTCTACACCAAGAACTCCACGACTGGCGTAGTGACCGACAAACGCGACATTACTGGCTGTCCGACATTCTTCGGGTCAAGATACTACAACAAGACAGAGAATCAGTATGCCCAGACCTACCACGTGGTGACGTTCACCGACCGCGTGTTCGACGGTAAAGGCAAACCATACAAGAAAGGTGACACCGTAGGCGACGACAGCAACTGGACTGACGGCGACGACTATATGTCGCTGCATGACGACAAGAGCATTACCGACCGCGCCGTGATAGACGGTATATTCATCACCGGCGGCAATGCCGACGCGCAGTCGAGCGGCGTCACGGCCTCTACGGTCAACATCAACCAGTATGGCGGTGCTGCCATCGTGACCGACTATGCCCACGTGCGCAACTGCATAGTGCGCGGCAACAGTGCCACCTATGGCGGCGCACTCGCCCTCACCCACAACGCCCTCGTGTCGGGATGCCTCATCGACCAGAACACTGCCGACTATGGCGGCGGCATCTACATGTTTGAAAACGGCACCAAGCTCTCCGACGGCACCGTGGTCAACACCGAGTCTGACGGCACCACGCTCGACGCCAACATGGCTCACGTCTACACCTCCACCATTGTCAACAACAAGGCCAACTCCATCGGCGGCGGAGTCTGGTTTGGACAGAGCGACGCCAACATCAACATCCGCGTGAACTCGTCGGTGCTCTGGCAGAACACCGCTGCCAGCCAGGCCAATGTGTCGGGACTCTACAACCCCGAAAAGCCTGTGGGCAACACGCAGTCCACCGTGGAGTTCTATCCCTTTGCCTATTGCGGTGTGCAAAACCTGCGCCTCTCGGGTATCAACAACATCTCGCTCGGCAACAAGAATACCGCCGGACCCCGATTCTCCTCCGACCAGGCCACCAGCATAGCCACCTCTCTTGCCGAAGAAGACGACCAGGCTACAGGCTTCGACAAGTACAAGGACTTCGGCCACTATGGCCTTACGTCCTATTCTACGCTTGTGCGCAACGGTATGCCCGTCAACGACTATACCGACCTGGTCAACAACAAGGGACTTTCTCTGACCGACTTTACGGGCGAGAGCCGCCTCGTGGCCACCTATCACAACCGCACATACGTTGAGATAGGTGCCCGCGCCTACGACAAGCAGTTTGCCAACAAGCAGATAATGCTGCGCCTCTTTGTGGCCACTCCTGACGACATCAACATGGATGCCGCCCAAACCATGATGAATCTTGCCACCGAAACCACTGCCGACGATAGCGATGAGGCTTACTACAGCCAGGAAGGTTCGTCGTTTGCCTATCCCATGCAGAGTCTGCAGGACGCCATCGACTACATAATCCTCCAGCGTTCGCTCGCATCAGACAAGAGAGCACTGAACACCCCAGGAGCCAACAACCTGCCTTTCGAGATTTGCATAGGCAAAGGCACCTACTATCCCTCGCGCAACCTCGCCGGAGTGTATGGCAACTCGCCCGGCAATGCTTTTGTGTTTCCCGAGGGCGTTAGCGTCTATGGCGGTTTCTCCGTGGGCAATCCCGATGTGGCCAACTCCTTCTTCGGCGGATACCACAAGCCCAAGACCGACAACGGCAACTATACCAACAACCTTTCCGAAAACGTTGAGTGCCGCTATACCGACGCTGCAAAATCGACGTTCACTGCGGGCAATGGCTACCAGTCGTTCTCCATTGAGCAGCTGCCCATCGACTCGCTGCTGCCTCGTCGCCGCGCTGTGGACAACAACAGCAACAACATCATTGAGCCGTGGGAGTTCAAGAACCAGACCATACTCTCTGGAGACGCTGAGAGCAGCGAAACCAAGGGTACATACAATGTGGTGAAGATTGTGGCCGACCAGAACGTTGTGGGCATGCTGCCCAAGGCTAAGGAGAGCCACGGCGGCTCCAACTCGCTCATCAGCATCCAGTCGTATGAAAAATACACTGCGGCGCACGGTGCCGGTTCGTTCGACTATGAGGAGGGTCAGCGCATAGTGCTCGACGGTTTGCAGATTACCGGCGGCAAGGGCATGAACTATGTCGAAGGCTCCACCCGATATGTGGGTAAGTACAACTACTATTGCGGCGGCGGTCTGCTCGTGGACGGCAACGACTATTGCGACGACTACAACCGCTACCCGGGCTATTACAACTATACAACATATTCCGAATATAAAGCAGCAAACCCTGCGACCGAACTCACCGAAGCACAGTTCGACTCCCTTGGCTCCACCGTCTACAAGCACGATGGCATACTCGGTTCTGTGGGCTATCGCGACATCCCCGTGGCCATCGTCAACTGCCGCTTCCTTGGCAACGAGGCTGGCATCGGCGGTGCGCTCTGCTCCAACGGCACTGTCGACATCTATAAGAGTGCGTTTGAGCAAAACCGCGCCTTGAGCGGCCGTGATCAGGTGCTGTATAGCGACGGCACAACCAACGTGGAAGTGAGCTATGCCGGCATTGGCGGAGCCGTGATGTGTACCCACCAGTTCAGTGCCTACAACACGCTCTTTGCCAACAACGAGGCCTACGACAAGGCTCTCAACATCAATCCTGACACGTTCCCCAATGCCATCCTCTACCGGAAGGGCACTCCGCGCAAGATGTTCGGCGGCGTGGGCGGCGCAATCTATATGGGACCGTTCAGCTTCTTCCACATCGTCAACTGCGACATTGTGCGCAACCAGGCCAACATATATCCTGCCGTGTACACCTTCAACCCCAACCCCGACTTCACCGACGGGCGCAACGGCGGTGTGGGCTATGTCAACGGCACGCTTAACACCGACCGTCCGTCAACGGTTTACTACAACCAGATGCTCAACACCCTCCTTTGGGGCAACGACATCAACAGCGGCATGAGCAGCAAGTACGACTCAAACAGCTTGTTCAAGTTCAACTCGCGCCTCATCTGCAACTACGCCAAGGGCGACGGCACCGCGTACACTGCCCCAGACTTCGCGTCCAATAATCCTCTCGTGCCGGTTCTGCCCGCCGACCAGGACGCTCTCGACCAGGGCAGCACTGAGAAAGAGAGTGCCTACGGCGAAACGGCATGGTTCTGCGCCTACGAGAAGAACCGTGGCATATCGCCCCTCAACGATGCCGACCTGCGCGACTTCGCATACACTCCCTTCAAGTATGCCCGCGACATTGTGCATGAGGGAGGCCAGTCGCTCACGCCTAAGGTTGACACCTACCAGAACTGCAACATACTCCTGGCCAGCGGCAACCTCGACCTTGAAGGCCCCAACTTCATCAATCCCTCCACGACGCCCGGCTACGACGGCTACAACGAGTCGGCCGACTGGAGTCCGGCGCGTATCACCAACCTCACCGACAACGGTAGCGGACGCATAGCCCAGAAGATAACGCTGAACAACGGCACCTACAAGGCGCAGTTTGAAACCTACGGCTCTGACGCTGATTTGCCCGACCGCTCCGTGAATAAGGACAAAACCAGCGGCTACACCACCGAGACCGCAGCCGACTACAAGACCGAAGGAGCCTACACCACCACTCGTGTGCTCAAGGGCTATGAGCACCTCCGCCAAAACATGCCTGTGGGTGAGATGCCCTACATGGAGTCGGCGGCCACTGGACAGCAGCTCTACCGCATATCCTACGACCCCAACCCAACCCACAACCAGACCTATATAGACATAGGTGTGTATGAGTATCCCCACACCGAGCTGAGCTACACCACCGACGGTGACGAGGTGGACATCCTCTGGGTGTCGCCCGTGGAGAAGCCCGACAACGGTCTGCCCGACGGCAGCGACTGGAGCCAGCCCACCTCTGACCTGCAGCGAGCCATCGAGACGCTGCTGGCCAGCCGCAACGGCCACCGCAAGGAGATACGCCTGATGAACGGAACGTTCACCCCCATCTACAGCATTAACGACAGGTTGGCCTTCTGCATAGACACCAAGGCTCTCAACCAGTCGGTCACTCTGCCCGTAGAGTCATACAACGCCGACGGCTCGGCTGTGTTCAAAACGGGCAAGGGCGTGGTGTCGCTCACCATCAAGGGTGGCTACAGCCGCGAGCAGAACAATGTGTACAGTCCGCATGACTATCCGGCTGTGATACGTCAGCAGGAACGCTCCAACGACAACTCCGACCGTTGGGACTACCTCTTCTATGTCTCCGACGGCACCCAACGCTACGGCTATGACCCCACAACGGGCTATACCGAACTTAACGGCTATGGCAACTACGCTCAAAACGGCGAAACCTACTCCGATATGGTCAACACCATACCGCTGCACTTCGACGGTGTGATGCTCGTCAACAAGCAGGCTCTCAAGGGTGTCAATGGCGCAGCCATACACTATGCCGACCTGCCCGACACGGTGACTGAGCCTACCGAGGCCAACGTGTCGCTCAACGTGTACTACTCCACCGCCGACACCACCGTGCTGTCGCCCGACAACGAGCCTACGCAATACTACAAGCGCAAGGTGAAGAAGTACTACACCGACGCCACGTTCACCACGGAGTCTGACTCGCCGACGGAATATGCCACGTATGACTATGTGACCACCAAGGCCAACAAGATCATCATCAGCAAGACCAAGGTCATGAACAGCGGCTCGTATGAGCCTGGCGACTACTCCACCAGTGCCGTCTACATCGGCAAGAACGGTGGCTCGGCCCTGCTCTACAACGACGTGATGCACAGCAACCAGGGCAACCCGCTCGTGTCGGCTGTTCCCACCACCATCATCAACAACACCTATGCCCTCAACAACGGACGCGTTGACCTCAACGGCGAGAACACTCAGGTGTCGTCCATCGACATCAATCAGGATGCCGACGGTGAAGGCTCCGGCCCGATGCTTGCTCCGCGCCCGGCTTCAGTCCGCACGGTGTCCGGGGGGTCGGCCATATTCAACTCCGTGTTCTGGCGCAACAACGACAATGCCACGCAGTTCATCCTGCCGGGCTTCGTGTCGGCGGCCAAGTCTGGCAATATTTTGTCGCACAACGCCATAACCGGTTTCCCCACCAGTTTCATCGACTACTCGTCCACGGAAATCAGCGGCATCAACTACAATGTGGGCCTGTCAGACAACAACACCGACGTAATCTACGGCCCGAACTTCACCGACCCGAAGGTCGATGCCACCACCGACGACGACATCGAGGCGCGCGACTTCACCCTGCAACCGTCGCTCCGACTGCTCAACAAGGGCAGCAACGACCTCTACCGCGACCAGCTGGACAGCAAGACCAATCCTGACTACAACGTCTACGACTTGGCTTGGCAGACCTCCACTCGCACCGACGCTGCCGGAAAGAGCCGTTTCCAGTTCGACATCGACCTCGGTGCCTACGAGTATCAGAACAAGCTCAACCGCATCATCTATGTCAACCCGAACCTTAGCGTGAGCGGTCAGGGCAACTCCTGGTCCGACCCTGTGGCCTACGGCTATCTGCAGGCTGCCATCGACCTTGCCGCCGTCTACCACGTGAACAACACCGACGAGGAGGCTTACGTGTTTGTCAAGGGTGCCGGTTCAGGTTCGACCGGACTCCACCTCGGCGAGTCTGTCACCATGCGCAACGGTGTCAGCGTGTATGGTAGCATCCTGCCCACACGCACCGAAGACTGCTCCTACACCACTGCAACCTCATCCACTGACAATACGCAGACGAGGGTGTACAACAACGACACTATCAAGACCTACATAAGCCGACTCGTTGCCGAGCGCAACGGACTGGCTTCGCCCTCGGGCAGCCGCACCACCATCAGCGGCATCAAGGCTCCTACCACCGTGACGTTCGACAATCGCAAGGACATCGTGTCGCTCGTTGACGGTTTCGACATCACGGCCACCAACAGCAAGAATCCTTCGGACACCGTAACCGAGCCTGTCATCGACGTGATGCCCACCAACGCCGACGGCCGTGTGGCAGTGCGCAACGTCATCGTTCACGACAACGACCTGTCTTCTGCGCAGCTCACTCCGCTGGCAAGAGTCAACAATGCCTTGATCTATGAGGCTCTCTTCCGCGACAACAAGGTGTTTGACCAAGGTACATCTACCAGCTCGCCGCATCTGGTTATCGGTTCCGGCGGCTACGGCGTGAACCTCACCGTGGAGGGCATGACCGTGGGTGCCGACAACACCTCGACCTACAATGGCAGCGACAATAGCCATATCTACAACTCGCTCGTGAACTACGCTGGCCACGACGCTACTGAAAAGACTCTCTCGGGATATAACTACCGTGTGGCCGACAAGAACCTCAACTACCAGCTCACGGAGCAGTCGCAGCACATCGACCAGTGCTCTGCCGACAACCCGATTGCCTCTGTGCCCAATCTCGCTGGTTTCATCAACTACGCCACCGACCGCGACCTGCTCGGCAATCCGCGCCTACTCAAGAGCGTAAGCGGCAATGACAAGATAGACCGTGGCGCGTTTGAGACATGGCGTGTGGACAAGAGTGTGGTTCAGGCCACATCGAAGGATGCCGACGGCAACCTCACCAACTACTATCCGCACACGGGTTCGGTGGTTTATCTGATGAAGGGCAACAGCCTCGTGCTGGAACCCTATGCCGCAACTACCGATACGGCTGGCGTCACCACTCGCACTGCCGGCACATCGCTCACTCCGGCCTATCTGCTCGTGCAGGACGGTGCGTCGCTCTATGGTGGCGGCAATGCCGTTGACGTGGGCTTCGTGGGTGTGGAGCGCTCGGTAGACAAGGCTGGATCTATGGTCAGTCTGCCTTACGACATGACCTATTTGGGTTCTTCCGCCGCCACCAACGGTGTCGGCCTTCCTTCTTACGCCACCAACGGTGTGCTCACGCTCACTTCGGCTTCGGCTTCGGCATACTCCTACAATGGGGTAGGGCGTTCGGCTTGGAACTCTACGTTCGCCGCAAAGGATTCGCCTCTGTGGACAGCCCTGACCGACTCCGACGAGACCAAGGCCAACAGCGGTGTGCTCTATCAGCCCGCCAACGCCAACACCTACCGCTTCACTGCCCAAGGTTCAGCCGAGTCGATGGACTCGCTGGTGTACACCGAGGAGCAGGGCGGCATCAGCAAGGTGGTGGAACTCGTGCAGTATGACGACCGCACATCCACCAACGGTGCGGCTGACTTCACTCGTCAGGAGGACATGGGATGGAACTGCATCGGTCTGCCGTGGCTCGTCAGCAACTACAACACCGCCGACAAGGAGACTCTCACCGGCAACTCTCACTACAACATGAACGTTCCGCACACCATGTGGCTGTGGTATGACGGCCAGACCTACCCCGACGGCACTACAGTGGCCAACGGCGACGGCGGCTTCTACAGCGTAAGCTCGTGGGACGCTTCCGACTGGCATCTTGGCGAAAACGCCACCGCCACGATATGGGTGGGCGAGGGCATCTTCACCCAGACGGCGGCTGTGGCCGACAAGGAGAAGCTGACGTTCTACCGTCCTGTATATTCTGCCACCAGTCCTGCCAAGCATACCACGCTCGACTTCGAATCAGACTCTGTGTGCTACAACACGCGCAGCTATGTCCTTTCGCCCGACCTTGACACTCATAGCGACATCACCATCCGTGTGCGCGGACATGTAATATATGTTCTCGGCCTTGAGGGTGGCGAAACCGTCACCGTCTACGACGCTTCGGGTCGCATGTACAACATGGGTATAGCTCAAGGCACCCAATACTCCACCGCCGTCCCCATGACTGGTGTGTATGTGGTGAAGGTGAATGAGAAGGTTCAAAAGGTGCTAGTGAGGTAGCGGCACACTTAACGCAGATGTAATGGCTTAGGTGCTGCGCAGATGAAGGCTTAGTAGGCGCTGCGTCCTCGTTGCGCCCGCCGAAGATAAACTGAGCGAAACAAGCACAAAAGCCCATGCAATAGTACGGGCGCAGCGGGGACGCAGCGCCTACTAAGGCAGTGAGGCAGAGCACTGGCGCAAAGGGGCAAATCCCGGGTTGCGCCCTGAAAGGGCAGCTACTCATAGCCCAGGGCAACGTCCTGGGTATTGAAGCCCCAAAAGCTAACCTGCGCCCTGTAAGGGCAACTGCATGAACCACAAAAAGGAAATGCAACGTGCTCAAATAGAAGCAGCTGCCCTTACAGGGCGCACCTAAAGGGTTCTGTGAAATCCTGACCCAGGGTGCCGTCGCTCTGCTAACGCATCGCTCCTCTGCCCTGGGCTATGTGCAACTGCCCTTTCAGGGCGTATAAATGCATAGGGCAGGCTTAGTAGGCGCTGCGTCCTCGCTGCGCCCGCCGAAGATAAACTGAGCGCAACAAGCACAAAAGCCCATGCAATAGTACGGGCGCAGCGGGGACGCAGCGCCTACTAAGGCAGTGAGGCAGAGCACTGGCGCAAAGGGGCAAATCCCGGGTTGCGCCCTGAAAGGGCAGCTACTCATAGCCCAGGGCAACGTCCTGGGTATTGAAGCCCCAAAAGCTAACCTGCGCCCTGTAAGGGCAACTACATGAAGATATAAAGGCAACGCATACTGACACATAACGATTCAACGAGATATGAATATGAGATACGACATAAAGCGTGTGGCACTGCTCGCAGTGCTCTTCTTGACCATTGGAACATTGGCCAATGCAACCGCTATGGCCAATAACCGTGCTGCCAATGCAACCGCTATAGCCAATAACAATGCCGCCGATGCAACCGCTATGGCTAATAATCCCGCGAAAGCGACATCCGACAATACGACAAGCGCAACGGACAATAACCACGTTCGCGCCGCCGGTTCCGACCCGACCGTTGTTGACGTCACGTCTGACATACTGTATGTCATCACCGACGCTAACGGCAACTACCTCGCCAACGTGGATGGAGCGATAACGAAGGTCACGGCCTTCAATCCCACTACCTGCGTATGGACGTGCTCGGCCTATGGCAGCGGAACACTGAAGATTGGCGATAAGTATCTGGGCGTAAGCAACGGCAGCCTGACACTGACCGGCTCTGGCAACACCACATGGACTGTCAACAGCGGCGACAACACAGTGTCGTGTACTTCTGGTTCCACCACATATTATATATACAGCAACAACGGTTCGTGGGCTACCGCCACCTCTTCTTCGGACATCACTGTCGCAAGTTGCCACAGCGTCACGCTCTCCGACAACAAGGCGGCGAGCAGCATGACCATCAACTACGACGAATTTGCATCTTCGTTTGGTCGCCCCGACGGCGGCACACGCACTTACTCCATCAGCAACTTCTCCTACACACCGGCTCACTTGAAGTATTCGTGGACCAACAGTGAAGGTACGCAGGTGGACTACTATGCCAATGCGGGCAAGACTTATATCAGCCAAACGGCTCCGGCGGCTATAGCCGTAAGCGATGCCACGATAGCGTGGACTACGTCGGACGACAGCCACACGTCCATCACTGCCGATACAGACGACCAGACTAAGGCTGTGGCTGCATATACCAGCAAGTATGACACTAATTCCGACGTGACCTTCACCGCCACGGCTACCGTCTCCAAGGACAAGAGCTACTTCCTTTCTGCCGACGTGACGTTCTCAGCCACTACCACTGCCACGATGTATGCGCGCAAGAAGTCTGACCTGGCTCTGGAACTTACTCTTGATGACAATTTTGACGACTTGTATATCAACAACACCGCCACATTGAAGGTGACGAAAAACACTTCCGGCGCAGCGGTGACATTCTCTATGAAAGGTGATGCAACGGCTACAATAGCCGACGCCACGGACGAGTCAGGCACAGCCGTAGTCAAAAAGATTACCGCCACTGGCACTGGCAAAACCAATGCTGCGGAACTGCTCATCACGGCCACAGCAGCGCAAACCGACGAATATGACGCTGCCGAAGCCGCAGTGCGTGTGGTGATAAACAAACGCCCGACAGCAGTAAGCATCAAATATGATTCTGAAAGCTACAAGAATATAACCTATGGCGATAACGTTCCTGCGCTGACGGAGAGCACTGTCAAGGACGTTTGTGGTGCGAGTACAATCGATATTGAAGGTGCCAAGCTCCAATACACCAGTGACAACCTGTGTGTAGACGTGAATGCAGGAACCGGAGCACTCACCGTCAACTATGCAGGTACGGCCACCATCACCGCTACATACGCCGGTGATGACACATACGCCAAAGCATCAGCGACATTCAAGATAACGGTGGCGAAGAAAGCCACCACGCTGACATTCCCAGAGAGCGAGTATTTCGCGCAGATAGGCAAGTCGTTCACCGCTCCCACGGCTACGCTCAATCCCAGCGAGGCTGGAGACGTTACATATAGCTATGTCAGCGACACCGAGAATCTGATTTCAATCGACTCCAAGACTGGTGCGGTGACGCTCAGCAGCAGCGACCTCACCGGCAGGGCCACCGTCACGGCAACATTTGCCGGCGACGACCGCTACGAGGCTTCCTCTGCGTCATACACCTTGGTGGTGGACACGAAGGTTAATCCCGAACTGACGGTGGACGTAAGCTCCACGGACATATATGTAGACCAAACGGGTAAGGTGACGTGTACAACCAAGTCAACCAAAGGCGTGACGATGGAGAGTACCGACACGGGCGTGTTCACCGTCGGTACCGATGGCACAATCAAGCCGGTGAATGAGGGTGTGGCCACACTGCGCGTCACTTCCGTTGAGGACGGCACATACATGGAATACACCGTTGAGAAGACCATCACCGTGAAGCGATATGCCGTGAAATTGACGCTCAAATATCCGCAGGACGGTGTGTTCTACTCCGACCGTGAGGTGAACGACATCCCGCCCACAGTGTCGGCTAAAAGGGAATATGACAACACTTCGGTTGACCTCAAGGACTTTATGATATTCAGCACGGAGCAGACTTCGGTGATTTCGGTCAACAAGACTTCGGGTAATATAAAGCTCTTGGGTCCTGGCTACGCCTTGGTGACGCTCTCTTATGTCGGCAACTACTACAATGCGCCGGCCACCGTCACCTATCCTATACAGGTGAAGTATGCTGCCGGTCCTGGCCATTTCCTCCGTCTGAAGGACGCTGACGGCCATTATCTGTCGTGCACCAACGGCACGGTAGGCGCTTCTGACAGCGAGGACGCGTCTACCATCATCTGGTATGGCACCGACCGCTCGCTGCTCTTCTACTCTTGTGGCCACTATCTCAAGGATGCCGCCAAGACATTGGCCGATGTGGCAGCTGCCGGCAAGTCTGGTCCCGCGTTCCACTTCTCCCACAACGGCGACGAATACATCGTAAAGGATGACGACTACAAGACAATGGCATCGGGCACGTCGGGCGACTCAGTGTGGACTGTGACCACTGTTGACAATCTGCCGCTGAAGTTCAACTCTGCCGGTCATGGCTTCTCCACATTCTACAGTCCTGCGGAGCTGCGCTGCCCTGCCGGAGTGACGGCCTACTATCCTGCGACGCACACTGCTGCCGGCAATGATACGGGTGACTATGTGATAACGCTGAAGACGGTAATCGGCAACTATATACCGCCTCTCACACCTGTGGTGCTCTACACTATGGACACCGAATCAACATATCAGATGTATCTCATTGAGGAGGAGCACACGAAATATTCCGACCAGTGGGACGGTCTCGTGGGTACTCTGCCTGCCATCACCACCTTGTCGGTGTACTCCGGCACGCAGCCTCCCTACACCTTGCAACCCACAAAAAATGCGGAAACGGTGGGCTTCTATCCCTGGAGGTCTGACTCGCACGCCACCATATCGGGCTTCCGCTGCTACATCCCAGGAAGTGAAGTGAGCGACGCCAAGTCATTCCGCTTCGTGATAGACGATGGAAGCCAGACGGGGATAGACACAGTATCACCTTCTTCTGACGAAAGCAGTTCTTCCATTATATATAACCTTCAAGGCGTTGCCGTAGGAAAGGATATAAACGCCCTGCCAAGCGGAGTATATATCCGAGGCGGCAAGAAGATTGTAAAGAAGTGAAGAGCAGCTTTCGGAGTGAAAAGCTTTCGGAATGAAGAGCTTTTGGAGTGAAGAATAAGGCTGCGCAGATGAAGTTTTAGTAGGCGCTGCGTCCTCGCTGTGCCCCCTTTAGCGAAGATGTTAGGATTAGATACAGCGCGAATGAAGGCTCAGTAGGCGCAAAGGAACACGACCCGAGGTTGCGCCCTGAAAGGGCAACTACTCATAGCCCAGGGCAACGCCCTGGGTGTTGAAAGCCAAGAGGTAACTTGCGCCCTGTAAGGGCAACTGCATGAACCACAAAAAGGAAATGCAACGTGCTCAAATAGAAGCAGCTGCCCTTACAGGGCGCACCTAAAGGGTTCTGTGAAATCCTGACCCAGGGTGCCGTCGCTCTGCTAACGCATCGCTCCTCTGCCCTGGGCTATGTGCAACTGCCCTTTCAGGGCGCAGAAGTTCAGAAGGCAGGCTTAGTATGCGCTGCGCCCTCGTTGCGCCCGCCGAAGATAAACTGAGCGCAACAAGCACAAAAGCCCATGCAATAGTACGGGCGCAGCGGGGACGCAGCGCCTACTAAGGCAGTGAGGCAGAGCACTGGCGCAAAGGGGCAAATCCCGGGTTGCGCCCTGAAAGGGCAGCTACTCATAGCCCAGGGCAACGTCCTGGGTATTGAAGCCCCAAAAGCTAACCTGCGCCCTGTAAGGGCAACT
>CAVGKZ010000088.1:0-35612 GCA_963630025.1 bacterium
TTGGTTATTTATACCTTTCGGTAGTCGTCTGTACTTACTTCACCTCCTCGAAGTCTGCGTCTTGGATGTTGTCATCAGATTTGGAGTTGCTGCCTGAAGATTGCTGGCCAGCACCGTTGAAACCGGCATTGGGGTCTGCTCCGGGCTGTGCGCCTTGCGCTCCGCCTTGATACATCTGCTGACTTGCAGCCTGCATCACGGTGTTGAGGTTGTTGATGGCATTGTCGATGGCGGCTACGTCGCCACTCTTGTGGGCATCCTTCAACTGTTGGAGAGCTTGTTCGATGCCTGGCTTCTTGTCGGCAGGTATCTTGTCGCCATTGTCCTTCAGGAAGTTCTCGGTGGTGAATATCATCGAGTCGGCCTGGTTCATCTTGTCGATCTTCTCGCGCTCGGCCTTGTCGGCGGCAGCGTTCTGCTCGGCCTCGGCCTTCATGCGGTTGATCTCGTCCTCGCTCAAACCAGACGAAGCCTCGATGCGTATGCTCTGCTCCTTGCCAGTGGCCTTGTCCTTGGCGCTCACCTTGAGGATACCGTTGGCGTCGATGTCGAACGTAACCTCAATCTGTGGAACACCACGACGAGCAGGGGCGATGCCCGTAAGGTTGAACTGGCCGATGCTCTTGTTCTGTGCAGCCATAGGACGTTCGCCCTGCAGCACGTGAATCGTCACTTCTGTCTGGTTGTCGGCTGCTGTAGAGAATACCTCGCTCTTCTTGCAAGGTATGGTCGTGTTGGCGTCGATAAGCTTGGTCATAACGCCGCCCATAGTCTCAATACCGAGGGTTAACGGAGTAACGTCGAGCAACACGATGTCGCCCACGCCCTCTTCCTTGTTGAGGATGGCACCCTGTATGGCAGCGCCCACGGCCACCACCTCGTCGGGGTTCACGCCCTTTGAAGGCTCCTTGCCAAAGTAGTTCTTCACCAAGGTCTGCACTGCGGGTATACGGCTTGAACCGCCCACGAGGATGACCTCGTCGATGTCGGATGTCGAGAGCTTGGCGTCGCGTATGGCGTTTTGGCAAGGCACGAGACATGCCTGTATCAAGTTGTGTGCCAACTGCTCGAACTGTGAGCGGGTGAGGGTCTTCACCAAGTGCTTAGGCATACCGTCAACGGCAGTGATGTAAGGCAGGTTGATTTCCGTTGAGGTAGAGCTTGACAACTCAATCTTAGCCTTCTCGGCAGCCTCCTTCAAGCGCTGCATTGCCATCGGGTCTTTGCGCAGGTCAACGCCCTCCTCATTCTTGAAGCCGTCGGCCAGCCAGTTGATGATGACTTGGTCGAAGTCGTCGCCACCGAGGTGAGTGTCGCCATTAGTGGAGAGCACCTCAAACACGCCGCCACCGAACTCAAGTATTGATATATCGAACGTACCGCCACCGAGGTCGAACACGGCAATCTTCATGTCCTTGTTGGCCTTGTCAACACCATAGGCCAAAGCTGCGGCAGTAGGCTCATTCACGATACGACGTACGTTGAGGCCTGCAATCTGTCCAGCCTCTTTTGTGGCCTGACGCTGTGAGTCAGAGAAGTATGCCGGTACGGTGATTACGGCATCCGTAACCTCCTGTCCGAGATAGTCTTCGGCTGTTTTCTTCATCTTCTGGAGCACCATGGCCGAAATTTCCTGTGGAGTGTATTTGCGTCCGTCAATCTCCACGCGGGGGTATCCGCCTTCGTTTACCACGGTGTAAGGCATGCTCTCAGCCTCTTTCTGGCTTTGGGCATAAGTCTCACCCATGAAACGCTTGATTGAGTATACAGTGTTCTTCGGGTTCGTGATGGCCTGACGCTTGGCGGGATCGCCTATCTTGCGGTCGCCCTCCTTAACGAAACCCACCACAGACGGTGTGGTACGCTTGCCTTCGCTGTTGGCTATCACTATCGGTTCGTTGCCTTCAAAAACGGCAACACACGAGTTTGTTGTTCCCAGGTCTATTCCAATAATCTTTCCCATAATTGTATCTTGTTTTTATTATTTGTAATCTTGTTATGTGGTGAACCCTTCAAGCAGGTTCGACGTCATTATTGCAAAGCGTATGCCAAAGACTTGGGACGGTGAAGATGTGTGACAACTTGTCATATTCATAAAGCATACAGGCCGTTTGCGTATGACAAACGGCCTGTATGTGGCAGTGTGATGACTGCTGTAAGGGTAGGGTGGGCTATACCGCCGAAGATTATTCGTTCTTGTCCTGAATGGCGTTCATTATGAGCTTTTCCAGTTCGTCGCACAGTTCGGGGTTGTCCTTCAGCAGGGCTTTTGTGGCGTCGCGTCCCTGCGCCAGTTTCGATCCGTCGTAAGAGAACCAGCTGCCACTCTTCTGGATTATGCCGTAGTTGACGCCCAAATCCACTATCTCACCGATTTTGGATATGCCTTCACCGAACGTGATTTCAAACTCGGCCTTGCGGAATGGCGGAGCCACCTTGTTCTTCACCACTTTCACTCGCACCTGATTGCCTATCACGGTGTCGCCGTCTTTGATGCTTGACACGCGGCGTATGTCCAGTCGCACGCTGGAGTAGAACTTCAGAGCGTTACCGCCGGTGGTTGTTTCGGGATTGCCAAACACCACACCGATTTTTTCGCGGAGCTGGTTGATGAATATGCACGTGGTATTGGTCTTGCTGATAGTGCTGGTCAGTTTGCGCAAAGCCTGACTCATCAGTCGTGCCTGCAAGCCCACTGCACTGTCGCCCATGTCGCCCTCAATCTCCTTTTTGGGAGTAAGGGCGGCAACGGAGTCGACCACCAGAATGTCTATTGCCGAGGAACGTATCAACTGGTCGGCTATTTCGAGAGCCTGTTCACCGTTGTCGGGTTGTGAAATCCACAGGTTGTTGACATCCACACCGAGCTTTTCGGCATAAAACCTGTCGAAAGCGTGCTCCGCATCGATGAATGCTGCAATGCCTCCGGCCTTTTGCGCCTCGGCTATAGCGTGTATGGCGAGCGTGGTCTTTCCTGACGACTCCGGGCCGTAAATCTCTATTATTCTTCCGCGCGGATAACCGCCCACGCCCAAAGCGGCGTTAAGCGCAATGCTGCCAGTGGGTATCACGTCCACGTCTTCTATCTGTTCGTCGCCGAGTTTCATTATCGACCCTTTGCCGAAATCCTTTTCTATCTTGGACATTGCGGCTTGAAGAGCCTTGAGTTTGCCCTCCTGCAATGCTTCCATTTTCTCGTCCTTTGCCATCTTGTTGTCTATGTTGGGATAAAAATCATTCTTATGCAAGTTCCAGGTCGCCGTCGAACACCTCGTGCCAAGGCAGTCCCTGCTTGTTGAGCTGCTCCATGAACGGATCTGGGTCGAAGTCCTCCACGTTCCACACTCCGGGCTTGCGCCACAGTCCCTTGAAGAACATCATTGCGCCAATCATTGCCGGCACGCCGGTGGTGTAGCTCACGCCCTGCATGCCCGTTTCCTTGTATGCCTCCTGATGCTTGCAGTTGTTATATATATAATAGGTGTGTTCCTTGCCGTCCTTTATTCCGCGTATGCGGCATCCGATGCTGGTCTCGCCGTCGTAGTTCTCTCCCAGTTCCTGCGGATTGGGCAGCACCGCTTTCAGGAATTGCAGCGGAACTATCTTCACCTTGACCTTCTTTTCAGGGTTGTCGGCCAGCGGAGCCTCGTACTCCAGTTCGTCTATGCGCGACATGCCAAGGTTCTGTATGCAGTCGAGATAGGTGAGGTATTGCTGTCCGAATGTCATCCAGAAGCGAGCCTGCTTGATGGTGGGATAGTTCTTCACGAGACTTTCCAGTTCCTCATGGTGCAGCAGATAGCTCTCTCGCGCGCCTATATTGGGATATGTCAAAGGTTTGTGTATTTCGAGCGGTTCGGTTTCAATCCACTTGCCGTCCTTGTAGTACAGTCCCTTCTGGGTTATCTCGCGTATGTTTATCTCGGGGTTGAAGTTGGTGGCAAACGCCTTATGGTGGTTGCCGGCGTTGCAGTCCACGATGTCGAGATACTGTATCTCGTCGAAATGGTGCTTGGCGGCGTATGCTGTATAAACGCCGCTTACGCCCGGGTCGAAGCCGCAGCCGAGGATGGCTGTCAGTCCGGCCTTCTCGAAGCGGTCCTTGTAGGCCCACTGCCATGAGTACTCAAAGTGAGCCTCGTCCTTTGGCTCATAGTTGGCAGTGTCGAGATAGTTGCATCCGCAGGCGAGACAGGCATCCATGATGGTGAGGTCCTGATAGGGTAGGGCGAGGTTCACCACAAGCTCCGGTTTGTAACTGTTGAATAGAGCCTTCAGTTGCTCCACGTCGTCGGCATCCACCTGTGCCGTCTTTATGTTCGGGTTGCCTATGGCCTTGACTATCTCGTCGCACTTCTCCTTGCGGCGGCTCGCTATCATAAACTCGGTGAACACGTCGGAGTTTTGGGCTATCTTAAACGCCGCCACAGTGGCCACGCCACCTGCTCCAATCATCAATACTCTTCCCATTTCTTGTCTTTATTTTGCTTTGTTGTTTTCCTTGTCGTTGATTGTAAAAACAGTGGAGACTTTCGATAAACGAGTGGATGGAAGGTTTTGGGCTTTTGTCAGCGAGGGTTGCAATACGGGTGCAGCGAGGACGCAGCACCTACTACATAGCCCATGCGCAGACAAACGCCACAAAAACCATTGAATTCTTCACTCTTCGTTGACTTTGGCTTTCCTTTCAGCCGCCGACCGTTGGTTCCCTTCGGCCGTCGAACGTTGTTTCTTCACTCTTTACTCAAAAAAAATCGTTCTTCATTTAATCTCGTCCGCGCTTATCCCCAGCGCACTCATCAGCGAGTAGCCGAGAATTTCCTGTCGGAAGTTGCCTCCTGTCATTGGTTGCATGGCAAACACGGTTATGCGCTTATCTTCGTCGTCCACGTAGTGCAGGGCGTTGCGCACACTGTCCCACGACGTTTCGGCGTTTGGTATCACCATTATGCGCTTCACGTCGGCCGAGTTGCATATCACTTCCAGCGATTCCGTGAACAAGTTGTTGCCGTTCACGTCGTCCTCTGTTGGCAGTGAACTCAACAAAAACTCGCCCAGATTGTCGCGAAAAGCCTTTCCGTCAAGTTCCGACGCATAGTCTCCTGGATTGAAGTTTTCGAGCGAGGTGCGCTTCTTGCTGTGTATGAACACCACCTGCGTCTCGTTGTCACCGCTGCGCAGTCCGCCGTCGAGTGCGATGCAGTCAATCCATCGTGCCGTGTCGGCCTTTGGTATGCGCCGACCTATCATGCGTTCAAAATTGACTGTCAGGTTAAAGGCCACACTGTCCACGTAGTCCCCGTCAACAAGCACTACATTCTTGCTCCAGCGGACATTTTTCAGTTCGTTGTTCATAGTGCAAATTTAATACATTTCCTATTATTAGCAAAGAAATACCCGTGAAGTTTCAGTGCAGATTCACGACTCTTTTTGTGCATTTTGTCAATATTTGTCATTGGCCCGATTCGAGAGAACCCTCAAAATGAGTGCTTTTGCAAACCTTTGTCCCATAGGGCATTGCTGTGGTCGGGAAAAATAGCATCGATTTTGGCCGAAAATGTATGCGATCTTTGCCGAAAATGTATGCAATCTTTGGTGGAAATTGATATTTTACCGTCACATAATTTGCCGCAGAAAGAAAAACGCTATACCTTTGCACCGAGTTTGGAAACGAGTGAGCGTTGCTCCTTGTGCAAGGGAATCAGGTGAAACGCCTGAGCTGTTCCTGCAGCTGTAACCATATTGTTCTCCTCGCCACAGATGTCACTGAAGGCAAGATGTCCAAAAGTCTTGCATATTCGGGAAGACGGTGAGGAAGATTGGAAGCCAGAATACCTGCCAGATTTAAAGGTTGAGACGACACGCCCCCAGGATAGGGGCTGCTCCAATTGCGAAAAGAGAAAACTTTTACGGTGGATGGTGAAGGACCACACCAGCGTCGGCTTTTGAAAGGAAGTCCGGCTGTTTCGCTTTGCGCCTATGTCTTTGCACAGCATGACGTGCGAACTGATGGCGGAAGCGACAATCGCGGACAAGACAAAAAGGTGCGGCTCTGGCTGTCTGCCTGAGTGGCAGAAAAAAAAATAAGGCTCGTCACCAAAAAAGATAAAAAAGTGCAGGAAAAATTCAAAACACGCTTTTTGTTGGTGGCCATTGCCACAGGCGCTTACGCCCCAGCCTTGCATGCGCAAAAAGACACGGGCGGCAAGGCCGACGGCACAATTTCCGACAAGACTCTGCAAGAGGTGGTGGTGACCGCCACTGGCACGGGGCACCTATTAAAAGACGTTCCTGTGCAGACGGAAGTCATATCAAGGAAGATGATAGAAAGCTATGGTGGCCAGTCCATCGAGGACATACTTGGCGGACTCACCGCCTCGTTCTCGTTCAACGAGGGCGACATGGGTAGCCAGGCACAGCTCAACGGCCTTGGCAACAACTACATCCTGATACTCATCGACGGAAAACGGATACACGGCGACAACGGCGGCGAGAACGACCTGTCGCTCATCGACCCACACAACATCGAGAGGATAGAGGTGGTGAAGGGCGCACAGTCGGCACTCTACGGCAGCGACGCCATGGCCGGAGTGATAAACATCATAACGAAGAAGCACGACACCGAAGGACTGCTGCTTGAGAACAACACCCGCTACGGCCGGTTCAACGACCTGCGCCAACACAACGGCATTGGCTTCCGCATAGGCAAGGTGCAGTCGTACACTGGCTTCCAACTGCAGCACACCGACGGATGGCAGAACACCGCCAACGAGTATGCCGAGGGCAAGGTGCTCACCGACAGTCGCAACAAGACGCGCAACAAGTTTACCAACTGGCAGATAAGCGAGAGGCTGACATACAACCCCACAAAAGACCTTGAGTTGTATGCCGACGGCTCGTTCTACCGCAAGGCAATCAACCGCCCCACCAACGGCAAACATCCCTCGTGCGACGTCTACACCTACGACCTGTTGTACCGAAACATGTCGGCGTCGATGGGCGGCAAATACTTCACCAACCAGAAGAAGAAGGACTTCGTGTCGCTCGACGTCGACTGGAACCGCCATGCCTACTACTACAGCTACACCGCCCGCACCTACGAGGACGCCTACATCGACGGCGAACTGGAGCACGGAGTGCCGTTCTATGCCGGTCAAGAGCGTTTGCAGAGCGACCAGCAGCGACTAATGGCCGTGGCCAAAGGCGTGTTTCATCTGCCCTACCGCAACACTCTCAACGTTGGGGCGGAATACAGGCACGACTACCTGAAGGCGCCCATGAGA
This sequence comes from bacterium, assembly GCA_963630025.1. Classification (GTDB taxonomy): domain Bacteria; phylum Bacteroidota; class Bacteroidia; order Bacteroidales; family Bacteroidaceae; genus Prevotella. The sequence continues at coordinate 7,284 of CAVGKZ010000088.1, forward strand.
ACCGCCAACGGCAGCGCGAGCGACAACACCGCGTCGGTTTACGCGCAAGACGAGTACAACCCGCTGTCGTGGCTGAACATAACCGCCGGAGCGCGCCTTGTGGAAAATGGCAAGTACGGCATGCACTTCACGCCAAAGGTGAGCGTAATGGCGAGCTTGGGCGACGTCAGGCTAAGGCTCGGCTGGAGCCAAGGGTTCAAGTCGCCCACGGTGAAGGAGCTTTACTACAGGTATCTGCACATAATGGGGTCTACCACATTCTTCAATATGGGCAACACCGACCTGAAGCCGCAGACGAGCAACTACCTAAGCGCCAACCTTGAATACCGCACGCAGAGGTTCACCGCGTCGGTGACGGGCTACTGGAACAGGCTCGACAACATGATTGCGCTCGTGAACGTGCCCACCGAGATGCTGCCCAAGGACGTGACGACCAACTATCTGGGCGACGGCAGCGGCAAGGTGACCGCCCGCATGTATCAGAACATGGAGGATGCCAAGACCTATGGCGTCGACGTGAACCTGTCGTACGCCATATACAAGGACTTGACCGTGAGCGGCAACTACAGCTATCTCGACACCAAGGCAAACCAATACAACACCGACCACAGCCGCTTGGAGGAAGTGGTCATCGACGGCATGGCACACCACAAATGGAACCTGTCGGCCATTTACGGCCACAGGTTCAGCGGCAGCTACCGCCTCGGGGCGAACCTCTCCACACGAGGCAGCAGCCGCCGACACTACGAGAACAACGGCGACGGCAAGCACTTCCAGATATGGCGACTTAACACCACCCACGACTTCGGCAAGGCCGACGCTCCCATATCGTACAAGGTGGAACTGGGCGTTGACAACATATTCAACTACAAGGACACGACAATGCACCCCTACCACCTCGGCACCACCACCGGCGGAGCCACTTGGTATGTGGGCTTCGCCGTGAAATTCAACAAGGGAAAGAGAGTTAGCAACCATAACATTAACAAAATCAAAAACAACAATGAAGAAGATTAAGATCTTTATGATGGCGTTGTTGGCCGCAATGACATTTGCAGCCTGCAGCAGCGACGATGACGACAACAAGCAGAACGTCATCTCGGAGTACTCACTCAACGACCAGACCGTGGCCGCCCAGAAGGCCAAGTCGGGCAAGAAAAAGGCTGTGCTGCTCGTGGCTTTCGGCTCGACATGGCAGAACGCCTTCGCCGCTTTCGACGAGACAAAGAGCGCTTACGAGACCGCTTTCCCCGACGCCGACGTCTACGTGAGCTTCTCTTCTGACATCTGCATCAACCGCGCAAGCGCCGGCGAGCACAATGAAAAGCGCGACTACTATGAGCCTCGCTATCTGCTCCACGCCATTGGCGCAGCCAAGTATGACACAATCTACGTTCAGAGCCTTCAGGTGATTCCCGGCGAGGAGTTCTCCAACGTTGTGGCTGCCGTTAAGAAGTTTGCCAACAACGGCTATGTAAAGGAGGCCCACCTCGACGACGCATACCTCAAGACAGTGAAGGTGTTCCTCGGCATGCCGCTTCTCTACGACGAGGGTGAGGTTGAGACCGTGGCCGGCATTCTCGACGGCCTCTACAAGGGCGAGGCAGCCAATGGCGCAGTGGCCTTCATGGGCCACGGCAACCCCGACAACTACGACTCCTTCAAGGCCAACGTGCGCTACACCCAGTTGGAGGAGGCTCTCCAGAAGATCAACTCCAACTACTATGTTGGCACTGTCGACATGGACGGCAACAAGAAGGACAACGTTCTTGCACGCATGAAGAACAATGGACTGACCTCAGGCAAGATTTATCTCCACGCGCTCATGTCGATCGCCGGCGACCACGCCCACAACGACATGGCCGGCGAGGGTCTCGACTATTGGAACGAGAAAGACCCCGCAAGCGAGGACAACAGCTGGTATGAGTATTTCAGCCACAACGGCTTCACCCCCGTGGTGCCTAAGTCCAACGACAACGGCGAGCCTCTCGGTCTTCTTGAGCTGACAGGCATCCGCCAGATATGGATCAACCACACGAAGAGCGCCGCTCTGCTTGACGACGCTTACCACTCAATGTATCCTGAGGAGTAATCTCTTTTTTTCAACCATACCATAACCTTATATAATAGGGGCACCGGAGAGCTGGCCTTTCCGGTGTGCCTATTTGTTCTTTAAGCCCATACGCAGCATGAAACAGTTTGTTTTTCTCGTTGCGGCACTCATGCTGTTGGCTTCGTGTGCCGTCACGCAGGACGACCAAAGGCAACTCCTGGCCGACCAACTCTTCCACGACCAAGACTCGGTGTTGGAAAACGCCGAGAGATACAGCGACACCATAAAAATAAAATACGCCAAGGGACTGAAGGTGGAATACCACAAGGACGGCATACACGTGACCATCTCCAACCCCGACCCAACAGCCACGGGCAAGCCACAACAGATAGTGATAAAGAAGCCATCGTCGAGGTTCATCTGCACCACGGCCCTTCAGCTCGGCAACTTCGAGGTGCTCGGACTGGAAGACCGCATCGTGGGCATAAACAGCCTGCGCCACATCTTCTCCCTGCAGATAATCGACCAGATAGAAAACGGCCGAACGGTAAAGATTGGCAAGGAGGGCAACTTCGACATAGAAGCCGTAATGGCGGCAAAGCCCGACTACATATTGGTGAGCGCCAGCAAATATGGTGGCTTCGAGGCCCTCAAGGGGTGTGGCGTTCCACTTGTGCCACACCACGGCTACAAAGAGACAAACCCATTGGGACAGGCCGAATGGATAAAGCTCGTGGGACTGCTCACAGGCGAGACTCGCCGCGCCAACGCCGTGTTCAGCGACATAGAGAACAAATACCTCACGCTGAAGAACGAGGTGGAGAAGAAATACAGCTCAAAGAAGCAGCTGCCAACAGTAATCAGCGGACGCCAACTGCGCGACGGATGGTATATCGTTGGCGGAAAGAGCTACATGGCACAGATATTCCGCGACGCTGGCGCCGACTACATAATGAAAGACAACAAGGAGTCGGGCGGCGTCACCCTCGACTTCGAATCTGTATATGCAAAAGCCGTCAATGCCGACTTCTGGCAGACCGACGGCACATCTATCGGCGACTACTCGCTGAAGGACCTCGCCGCCGAGGACAGCCGATATGCCACGCTCGACGCCTACAAGAACAAGCGTGTGATATTCTGCGACCTCAGCCAGACGCCCTACAGGGAACTGGCCGGAGTGCAGCCACACTTTCTTCTCGCCGATTTCGTCAAGGCGTTCCACCCGGAACTTCTTCCGCACTACACCCCAAAGTATTACCAGATTATCAAATAAACACAATACAAGATGTATCGACATTTACTCTTATCCATGGCCATTGCCATTCCCGCATCTACAATAGCACAGAACGACACCTTGCGCACGGCCACGCTCAACCCCGTAGTCATAACCGGAACAGGCACTTACCACAAGGCCGAGAACTCGCCAGTGGAGGTGAAAGTGATATCGGCCAAGGACTTGAAAAGTGCCAACGTGACCAACCTGCAGGAGGCTCTCACGAAACTGACCACCAACATAACCACGCACACCAACGGCATGGGGACGTTCGTCAACTTCAACGGCATAAGCGACGACTACATCCTGATATTGGAGAACGGCAAGCGCGTGTCGGGCGACGACAGGTGGAACAGGATAAGCATCGACAACATAAAGCGCATCGAGATACTTTCGGGTGCGGCAAGCGCGCTATATGGCAGCGACGCCATTGCCGGAGTGATAAACATCATAACCGACAACAGCAAGAGCAAACTTGAGGCGTCGTCAACGACAAAGATGATGAGCAAGGGACGCTTTGACCAGGACATCAACGTGGACGTGAACAAGGGCAAGTTCTCAAGCCACACAAGCTTCAACCACCGACAGGCCGACAACTGGCAAGTGAACAAATACCAGGAATTCACCGAGGGCGACAAGTCGGTGCTGAAACTCACAGGACGGCCAATGTCGCAGGCTTTCCACTCAAACAGCATCAGCGAAAGACTCGAATGGAGATTCTCCGACACGTTCGACGCTTACCTGAAAGGCAACTTCTACGACTACGAAACCGGGCGCGACCGCAACGCGACATACTTCACACAGAAGGCCACGACCGACAAGGCCACTGGCGAGAAGACATACGCCTACACCGCAAAGCAGACATACACCTACGACATTCACCACACCTCATACAACATAGGGGCTGGAACGAGATGGGCGCCAAGCCAAGACATACACGTATATCTCGACGTTTACACCGACAACTTCAAGTCGAAGTATGACTACTGGCAGACGTCTGCCGCCGAAGAATATGAAGAGACGAGGAAGAACACGGCGTACTACAATGAGACTCTGAAAGGCATTTTCAGGCTTAACGACTGGAACAAGCTCTCGGCAGGGGCGGAATTTGAGCAGGAAAGCCTGAAAAGCGCGTCCGACAACATCGACAAGGAAAGCTCATACACATACAACGTCTTTGCGCAGGATGAGATAAATATCGTGAAAGGGCTTGAAACCGTCGTCGGACTGCGATACACCCACAACAACAGCTTCGGCAACAATATTACGCCAAACATAGCATTATTCTATCATATAGCGGGATTTAGGGCAAGGGCAAGCTATTCAGAAGGCTACCGCACCCCCACCCTGTCGCAGCTATACGCCACCGACCAGGCAAAGACATCGGCGCGCTACACCATAAACAACACCGCGCTAAAGCCCGAGAAGAACAGGTTTTGGAACGCAAACCTCGAATACTCCAACAAGTGGATGAGCGTAAGCGTGAGCGGATTTATAAACAAGATACGCAACATGATAAACTACCGCACGCTGACTGCGGATGAGATTAATGCGAGCGAAGCGCTCACCGCACTGTACAATGATGGCTGGACCACAATCAGACAGCGCGACAACATCGACCGCGCCACGATAAAGGGCGTGTCGGCCAACCTGAAACTGCTGTTGCCCTATGGCTTCACTTTTGCCGGCGGATATACTCTAAGCGACTCGAAGGCAGAGACGATGGCTCTCGACATGAAGACGCAAGAGTACACCACGACGGAGACACCGGTGGACAAGAGCGTGAAAAACGTGGCCAACGTGAATGCCTCGTGGACGCACAGCTGGGGCAACTACCGACTTGGCGTTAACATAAACGGCCACATCCAGGGTGAGAGATACTCAAGCACCTATGGATATGCGCCCAAATACCAGCAATGGGACATCACCACAAAGCACACGTTCACTTTGAGGCAGGTGTTGGTTGAACCGGGCATCGGCATCGACAACGTGTTCAACAAGCGCGACACGTCATACTGGAACTCCAACTACTCGACCATCAATCCTGGACGTTCCATATATATGAGTCTGACACTAAGATTCAAAGACTAACAATATGAGAATATATGTTGCGGGCATTGGTCCCGGTTCTTTGGAAGACATCACACCGGCTGTGCTGGGCGCGATGAAGGCCAGCGACGTGATAATCGGCTACAAATACTATTTCCAGTTTGTAAGGCAGCACCTCGACGCCGACACCGAATGTGTTGACACCGGCATGAAGAAAGAACGGCAAAGGGCCGAGCTTGCGTTTGAATATGCCGAACGGGGAAAGACCGTGTGCGTCATATCCAGTGGCGATGCCGGCATATATGGCATGGCTCCACTCATCTACGAGATGAAGCGTGAAAGACATTCTGACGCAGAAATCATACCGTTGCCCGGCATCAGTGCGTTCCAAAAGGCGGCGTCGCTGCTGGGCGCGCCCACGGGCCACGACTTCTGCGTGATATCCATGAGCGACCTAATGACTCCGTGGCAGGTGATAGAGAAGCGCGTAAAGGCGGCAGCCGAGGCCGATTTCGTCACTGCAATATACAATCCTAAGAGCAACGGCCGATACTGGCAGCTACATCGGCTGAAGGAAATATTCATGCAATGCCGAAAGCCGGACAACATTGTTGGGTATGTGCGGCAAGCCGGACGCGACGACCAAGTTGCCACTGTCACCACACTTGAGGATTTTGACCCTGAGGATGTGGATATGTTTACGGTGGTCATCGTCGGCAACAGTCAGTCGTACAACTGGAACGGCCTCTTCATCACTCCGCGCGGATACTACAGGGGCGAGACTGCCGACGACAGCAAGAACGTTGGACAGAGCATAATGATACGGTCGTTTCTCACGATAAAGAGTGAACTCCACAACCCCGACATACCGCTGTGGAAACTGTGGCCGATGCTGCACGCCATACACACAACGGCGGATTTCGACATGGAAAAGCGCCTGTGGATGGATGACGAGGCTACCGCCATACTATATAACAAGGTGACAGACGGCACGATAAAGGCCATCGTCACCGACGTGTCGATGGTGGCTTCGGGCATCCGCAAGGGCGCTCTTCAGCGTTTGGGCATCGAGACCGTGTGCTACATCAACGACCCGAGAAGTGCCGATATGGCGAAAGAGGAGAACATCACCCGCGCACAGGCTGGCATGCGGCTCGCCGCCAAGGAGCACCCCGATGCGCTCTACGCCTTCGGCAACGCCCCAACGGCACTGCTCGAACTATGCACGCTTATACGCAAAGGCTGCTGCAAACCGGCTGGCATCATCGGCGCGCCGGTGGGCTTCGTGCATGTGGAGGAAAGCAAGCACGCAGCCAAGACGATGGCTGGCATACCCAAGATTATCATCGACGGCAGAAAAGGTGGCAGCAATCTTGCCGCCACACTGGTGAACAGTATACTCACATTCGACGACGCGGAACAACTAAGACCAGGAAGAGATGTATAGATGTACTGTCATAGGACTGTCTGACAGCCACCGTCTGTGGATGCCACAAGAGGTGCGGGAGACCATAGTCAGAGGCACTGTGTTCTCTGGAGGCAAGAGACACCACGAGATAGTCATGGGCTTGCTGCCGGTTGACTGTGTGTGGATAGACATCACAGTGCCGCTCGACGATGTTTTCAAGCGATATGATGACTACGACGACATCATCATCTTTGCCTCGGGCGACCCTTTGTTTTATGGTTTCGCCAACACCATAAAGCGGAAACTGCCTGACGTGCAGATGACTGTTTATCCCTCTTTTAATTCATTGCAGATGCTTGCCCACAGGCTGACGATGCCCTACCACGACATGAGGATGGTGTCGCTAACGGGACGGCCTTGGCTGAAGTTTGACGAAGCCTTGATAAAAGGTGAGGAGCTGATAGGGTGCCTCACCGACCGCAACAAGACTCCAAACGCCATTTGGGAAAGAATGCTTGCATACGGCTACAATAATTATATAATGTATGTGGGCGAGAACCTCGGCAACGAGGATAAAGAGCGCGTGGGCGAGTTTTCCGACGGCACCGCTTACGCCAACCCCAACTGTATAATCCTCAGGAAGCAACGTGACACACACCGCGCTTTCGGCATTCCCGACGAAGAGTTTCACCTTCTTGACGGCAGGAAGCGAATGATAACGAAGATGCCCATAAGGCTTGCATCGATAGCCGCGCTCAATCTATCGGGGAAACATTCGTTTTGGGACATCGGTTTCTGCACTGGCAGCATAAGCATTGAGGCCAGACTCGCCTTTCCGCATCTGCACGTTACGGCATTTGAGATACGCGAAGAGGGACGCGAACTGATGGAACTAAACTCGCGCAAGTTTCATGCCCCGGGCATTGATTATATCATTGGCGACTTCTGCGCCCTCGACACCAGCGGTCTCGACGCGCCCGATGCCGTGTTCATAGGCGGCTATGGAGGCAAGATGGAGCAGATGCTCGCAAAGGTGAGGGCGACATTGAAGAGCGGCGGTTGCATAGTGTTCAACTCCGTAAGCGAGGAGAGCAAGCAAACATTCATCGAAACGACAACCAGAATGGGAATGAAAACGGAAGTGTTGCACACTATGAAGGTTGACGAAAACAATCCCATCACGATAATAAGGGCTATATGATAATATACGAAACGATAAACGAGACAGGGAAAAGGCTCGCCGACAGGATAAAAAAGGAAGAGCCGAAGTTCGACGGAGAGGCAATCGTTTTCATTGGGGCGATGGGCATCTGCGTGAGAAAGATACTCCCCATGGTATCTGACAAGCACACCGACCCTGCCGTCATCTGCATCGACACTACCGGGCGATACGTCATACCTGTGCTTGGCGGCCACATCGGCGGAGCCAACAGGTTGGCGCGCGACATTGCCCGCATCATAGGGGCGGAGGAGATAATAACCACCCAAAGCGACAACTGCGACCTGTGGCCTCTCGACACTCTGCCCCAACGCTTCGGGTGGCGCATGGGCGAGATGGCAAGGGAGGAGTCAAACCGTGCGATAGCCACATTCGTCAACAAGAAGCCCACCGCCCTCGTGTTGGAATGTGAGGACGAAGGAACGAAATATCTCGAAGACTCCATACCTGAACACGTCACACTGTTCCGCAGCTTTTCGGAATACCTTTCATACACCAATGGCGGCAACGACGCTGGCAAACAGTTTGAACTGTTGATTGTCGTTTCCCCTTATCATAGGGATGCACAAGCCACCATTTGCATGCGCTTCTTCCCTCAGTGCCTCTGCCTTGGCGTGGGCTGCCAAAAGGACACGCCAAATATTGCCGCCGACCAGATAACCAAAGAAATCACAAGTCTCGGTTTTGCCTTGGAGAGCATACGCTCTATAGGGAGCATAACGCTGAAGAAGGACGAGACAATGCTCAAGCGACTGAACGAAATCATGCCGTGGGCGAAGCTCGACATACATGAGGCACAGCGACTTGCCGCGATTGAAGTGCCCAATCCTTCGGAAAAGGTTTTTGAGGTGACTGGATGCTGCGGAGTGGCGGAGTCATCGGCTTTGGCCTCGGGCGAGGAAGGCAAACTGGTAGTGGAAAAACAGAAGGGCCACGTTGCCGTTGATGGCAGAGACTACCACTACACATGGGCTTTGGCGCAAGACCATACAGTCAATAAAGACAAGGGGCACATCGAAATAGTTGGTGCAGGACCGGGCGACCCCGACTTGATAAGCGTGAGGGGAAGGCGGTTTCTTGAAAAAGCCGACTTGATACTCTATGCCGGAAGTCTTGTGCCGAAAGAACTCACGTTCTGCGCCAAGCGTGGAGCCACGGTGCGTTCGTCCGCCGGGATGGACTTGGAGGAACAGTTTGAATTGATGAAGGAGTTTTACGACAAGGGAAAACTTGTGGTAAGGCTGCACACTGGCGACCCCTGCATCTACGGAGCCATACAGGAGCAAATGGCCTTTTTCGACCGATACGGCATGGACTACCATATAACGCCGGGCATAAGCAGTTTCCTCGCCGCAGCGGCAGAGTTGCGAAGTCAGTTCACCATTCCCGAAAAGTGCCAGACCATAATACTCACGCGCGGTGAGGGCAGAACGCCTATGCCCGACAAGGAGAAGCTGCACCTGTTGGCGCAGCACCAGTCCACGATGTGCATATTTCTGAGTGCCAACATCGTTGACGAGGTGACTAAGGAACTTCTCGATGGCGGTTACCTGCCTGAGACTCCAGTTGCCGCCTGCTACAAACTCACATGGAAGGAGCAACGCATATACCGCGGACAACTGCGCGACCTGGCCAAGATACTCAAGGAAAACAACCTGACGCTGACCACCATGATTGTCGTTGGCGAGGCGATAGACAACCGCCAAGGACTGAGCAAGCTCTACGACGGCCACTTCTCCCACATATTCAGGAAGGCAAAGCAATAGGCGCAATGATACTGATATTCGGAGGTACGACCGAGGGCAGGATTGCCGCCGAGGTGTGCGACGAGGCCGGCAAGCGGTTCTTCTACTCCACCAAGGGCGACCAGCAGCACTTGGAGACGCACAACGGCGTGCGCCTCACGGGAGCCATGTCGGCAGAGGAAATGCAACGCTTCTGCAAGACCAACGGCATAAGGTGCATCGTGAACGCTGCCCACCCCTTTGCCGACAACCTGCACAAGGCCATTGGCCTGTCGGGCGTGCCTGTGGTGCGCCTGCAAAGGGAATTTGCCAAGCCCATCGACGGCGTGTGCTACTGCGCCGACTATGCCGACGCCGTGGCCAAGATGGAGGCGGCTGGCATAAAGCATCTGCTCGCCCTAAGCGGCGTTGGCACCATAGCCAAGATTGAGGACTACTGGCGGCGGCACAACACCACATTCAGGATACTCGACAGACAAGACAGCCTTGACCGCTGCGCCGCAGCTGGCTTTCCTCTGACTGGCGTGATATTCTACAACGAAGACAACCACTTGCCCACCAAGGATGAGGAGAAGGCGACCATGCTGAGCCTTGGCTGCGACGCCATACTGACCAAGGAGAGCGGCGCGACGGGCGGATTTGAGGCCAAGGTGCGCGCAGCACTGGAGATTGGAGCAAGGGTGTTTGTGGTGAGGCGACCAGCACTACCCGACAGTTGGACCGTCGTGACCGGTCGCCACGGGTTGCGCCGCGCCATAGATCGGCTTGTGCCAGACTTCTTTGAATTGAAGACCGGGCTAACCACCGGTGCCTGTGCCACGGCAGCCGCCAAGGCCGCCATGCTGTCGCTGCTGTGGGACGACGAGTCGGAGGAGGTCGCCTTCGACCTGCCCGACGGTGAGACGCTCACCATACCCGTGGAACACAAGGCCAAGGGCGTGGCTTGCGTGACCAAAGACCAAAGCGACGACCCCGACGTGACGCGCGGTTGCCGAATAACGGTCAGCGTGGCCATACGCAAAAATGGCAACGAAGCCAACGGCATGGCGCACAACGCCGACACCGACGACGACAGCAGCCAGCACGTAAGGTTTCTCCATGGCGAGGGTGTCGGCACGGTCACTCTGCCCGGACTGGGCATACCCGTTGGCGAGCCAGCCGTGAACCCTACGCCTCGGCGGATGATAGAAAGCGAGATAGCTTGCCTCACCGACAAATGCGTTGACGTGACGATAAGCGTCGGCGGAGGCGAGAAACTGGCCAAGCGCACGTTCAATCAGCGTGTGGGTGTGATGGGCGGCATAAGCATACTCGGCACGTCGGGCATAGTGCGCCCGTTGTCAAACGAGGCGTTCATGCGCAGCGTTAGGCGCGAACTTGAGGTGGCGTGGGCCATCGGCAAACGGGAGATTGGGCTGGTGGCGGGAATGAAGAGCGAGAAGGCTCTGATGGCCGAGAGCGACATTAGGTGCGTTCGCTACGGCAACTTCATAGGCGAAGCCCTAAAGGCCGCCCACGACATAGGCTTCAGGCGCGCCGTACTGGCCATAATGATAGGCAAGGCCGTGAAACTGGCCGACGGACACCTTGACACCCACTCGCACAAGGTGGCCATGGACAAGGACTTTCTACGACAGGTGGCCAAGAGCCTCGGCATCCCCACTCAGCCCATCGACGGCATAACGATGGCAAGGGAACTGTGGGGCGTGATGCCAAAGGAATTTTTCAACAAGATAACCTCGCTCTGCCGGGAACACTGCCTGAAGGTTTTCCCTGGCGGCGAGATTGACGTAAGACTTATATGCGACACTCCACAACAATAATGATGCTCCTTGCGAGCATACTCCTTTTCGCCGCACTCAACCTCGCAGTGGGTTCGGTGGCCATACCTATAGAGGCCGTGGTTAAAATTGTCAACCCCTTGGGCGGTGGACTGCCCAAGGGCGGCATGGGCGAGATATGGACCAATATCATCCTGCAGACGCGACTGCCGCAAACGCTAACGGCCATGGCCTGTGGCGCCACCCTCGCCGTGGCCGGACTGGAGATGCAGACCGTGTTCCGCAATCCGCTCGCCGGTCCGTCGGTGCTTGGCATATCCAGTGCCGCCAGCCTTGGCGTGGCCTTCGTAGTACTGCTGGGCGGCACCGTGGGAGGAGGCGCGCTGCTGCGGTTTGGCCTTGTGGGCAATGCCGCCGTGACGCTGGCCGCCATCTGCGGAGCCATGGTCGTGATGGGCATAATCGCGCTGCTCGCCCGGCGTGTGGGCGGCAATGTCACACTGCTTGTCACAGGAGTGCTCATAGGCTACATAGCCTCGGCCATCACCGGGGTGCTGAAGTATTTCGCCAGTGAGGAAGACATAAGGGCATACGTGATATGGGGACTTGGCTCGTTCTCAAGGGTGACGGGCGGTCAGGTTTATGTATTTGTTGGCCTTGCGGCAGTGCTGCTCCCACTGTCAATGCTGCTGGCAAAGCCTCTCAACATGCTGCTGCTCGGCGAGATGTACGCCCAAAACCTTGGACTCGACGTTAGGCGCGCCCGCATGCTGACCATAGCCTCGGCCGGCACTCTCACCGCCATAGCCACGGCCTACTGCGGCCCAATCATGTTTCTCGGCCTCGCCGTGCCGCACATTTGCCGTGGACTTCTGGCCACCAACAACCATTGGACATTGCTACCCGCCACAATGGCGTGCGGTGCCTCGCTGGCTCTGCTCTGCAACCTAATAGCACGAATGCCTGGACTTGAGGGCGCACTGCCCGTCAACTCGGTGACGTCGCTCATAGGTGCGCCCATAGCTTTGTCCATTCTTCTCAAACGCAAAAGAAGCCTATGAAATCGCTTCTCATTGGAGCCGCAACTTCCAACAGCGGCAAAACCACGTTCACCATGGGACTGCTTCGGGCATTGGCCAACCGCAAGCTTTGCGTTCAGCCTTTCAAGTGCGGGCCTGACTATATCGACATAATGTTTCACCAGTTGGCATCGGGACGTGAGAGCATTAACCTCGACACGTTCATGGCATCGGAACGTTACGCCAAAGAGGTCTTTTGCAGATATGGAACTGACGCGGATGTGTCGGTGGTGGAAGGTGTGATGGGACTCTTTGACGGTTTTGACAAGAGTCGTGGCAGCAGTGCCGAGATGGCTATGCTGCTCGACATACCAGTCGTGTTGGTGGTCAACGCCAAGTCGATGGCGTATAGTGTAGCTCCGCTGATATTTGGCTTTGCCCACTTCGACAAGCGTTTGAAAGTCGGTGGAGTGGTGTTCAACAACGTTGCGTCGGCCAACCATTTCAACTTTCTCCGTGAAGCTTGCGCCGACGCTGGCGTGGAGTGCTTGGGATATGTGGCGAGAAACCCTGCCCTGAACATTCCCGGACGTCACTTGGGACTGACCGTTGGCGACAGGGAAGAAATGGAGAGGATTATCAACATCGCTGCGGTGGAGGTGGAGAAGAATGTGGACATTAACAAAATACTTGCGTTATGAGAATACTTGTGGCTCATGATGAGGCTTTCAATTTTATATACAAAGCCAACATTGACTCACTCCGAGAGTTTGGCACCGTTAGTTTCTTTTCACCCCTTCGTGACAAGTCACTGCCCTCGTGCGATCTCTTGTATCTTCCCGGAGGCTACCCGGAGCTTCACTTGGAGGCGATAGCAGCAAACCGCACCACGGCTGAAAGCATAAGAAACTATGCTGAAAGCGGTGGCAAGGTGTTTGCCGAATGTGGCGGCTTCATGTATCTCTGCAACGACATCGACGGCACACCTATGTGTGGCGTGCTTCCGTTCAAGGCTACAATGGCCAACGCCCGGCTACATCTTGGCTATCGGCAGATGGAATGGGGCAATATCGAAAAGCGTGCTCTGCGCGGACATGAGTTTCATTATTCCGATGTAATCGATGTTCCGCACGACGGCATCCAAAAGCTCTGTTGCCAATATTCGGCGAAAGGCAAGAAGACCGATACCGCCATATATCTATATAAGAACGTCATTGCCGGATATACTCATTGGTATTGGGCGGAACATGGCTTCCCGTTCTTGTAGAGCAGATCGGTTTGGGCATTATGAAGCCGTTCTTTGCTTTCTTCGAAATCCCGGAAATACCAATTTGGACATCGCAAAAGGAGATTCCGTAAATTGCGACAAGTCTAATTTAAAGGACCACCCTTAAGGTAGGTTCTGCCAAAGCTAATTTTTAGAACCCACCTTAAACGATTTCACTGTCAAACAAATGAGGATAAGTGCAACAATTACATCAACGATATTCCACATGGTTCGTCCCAATGCAATTTTGATGAAGGGTTGAAATAGCAAGGCGAGAGCCGCAAACAAGAAACCCAATCCTTCGCTCTTCGACTTGAAATAATCATAAGACAGATAGGCAAACGAAGCTGCGGCACTAAACCTTACCAAAAATAAAAGCCATAAGGCATATCCATAAGGCAGAGCAACAGTAGAACAGCCATTATAGGCTTTAGCCATGAAGAGATATTGCTTGTTTCCATAGTTTCGATTCGTCACTTACCTTTATTGGCCACAGGTCTTATAGAGCTTCCCATATAGCGGGCGTTGCGGTAAAAGCTGCTGTTGGCGAAATAGAACGATAGGGTATAGGCGTCGCCGCAATTGTCATCAGACAATGTGCTCGTCCAGTAGTTGCCGTTGGTGCCGTTGAGATAGAGGTGAGTGCCATTGTGTGCTCCTGCTGCAGGAAGGAAGATACAGTTGCCGTTGCGCTGGCTCTTTACCTCATAGCCTCTCAGTGTGTCGCCCTTTTCAACCGCTTTCTCCACCCATGTCCATGAGCAGTTAGCCGTGTCCGCCAGTTCCTTAAACTCCTCGTAGGTGGGTATTCTGCACGGTTCGCCCCAACAGATGGTTGCCACATCGTCGTTAGCCTCAAGCACTTGTTGTCCGTCGGCAGCGTTATACTTTTCTATGTGGTCATACGAGTGTCCATAAAGATATGTCGATTCAGAATAGTCGGCCTTGGTCTTGATTTCTCCCCAAGAATAGTAGTCGCCGTTGTCTGTAGCCGATTCTGCTCCAACGTTTGTCTCTGCCCACAACAGGCCGCTTGGCAGTTGCAGGTCTACAAACTTGTGGCCGTTTATGACAACGCTGCTGCTATCTGACTTTTCCTTTGATGCAGAACTTTTGCAGCTCTGCTGTGTAGATGCCGCCAGCATCACCACCAGCAGACTTCCAACATACGATGATAACCTTTTCATAAGCTTGCGATTTTGCAGTATTCCTTTTGCTTTATCTAATTCTTGAGCAAATTACTTTGTCTAAATATTGGGCAAAAGAAAATTGGCAGTACATGGATTCCTTCCCGTTGGCAAAGGAAAGAGCAATGTACTGCCGATTAAATGGTTAGTCCTGGCCAGAGAATTGCTTGATGCGCTGTTCCTCTGACAGTTTGCATATCAGCAATGTATCGTCGTGTTCGGCCACGATATAACCGTCGAGGCCTTGCACTACTACCTTCTTTTCCTGTGTAGTGTGTATTATGCAGTTGTTTGTTTCAAACAGGCTGATGCCGTCTCCGATGCAACTGTTGCCGTAGATGTCCTTCTTTGTTTGCGCCAACAGAGATCCCCATGTGCCGAGATCGCTCCATCCGAAGTCTGACGGGCACACGAAAATCTCCTCTGCCTTTTCCATTATGGCATAGTCCACTGATATGCTTTCGCATTCGGGGAACATCTTGTCAATCATTTCCTGCTCACTGGGCGTGCCGTAGTAGTCGTTGAGCGACTCAAACAGTTTTGCCATGGCTGGCTGATACATTCTGAAAGCGTTTACGATGGTATTGACGTTCCACATGAATATGCCGGCGTTCCAGAAGTAATGTTTCTTTTGGATGTACTTTTTAGCTGTCTCAAGGTCGGGTTTCTCGCGGAACGAGTCTACTCGGAAAATCTCGCTATTGCGCAGAGAACTGGACGAAAGGTCGGCCTTGATGTAGCCATAACCAGTTTCGGGTCGTGTGGGAGTCATGCCGAGCGTCACGATAGAGTCTGTCTCTGATGTGAACTTCATGCACGAGAGCACCACGCGCTGGAACTCTTTGACGTTTGTCACGATATGGTCGCTTGGCGAAACGATGATGTTGGCGTTAGGATTGGCAGCTTTTATCCTCCAACTGACATAGGCTATGCATGGTGCAGTGTTGCGTCGGCACGGTTCGCACAGTATGTTTGATGCTGGCATTTGCGGCAGTTGTTGCTTCACAAGGTCAACATAATTCTTGTTTGTCACCACCCAGAGATTTTCCGGAGGGCATATTCCGTCGAAGCGGTCGGCTGTAAGTTGCAGCAGAGACTTGCCTACACCGAGTACGTCGATGAATTGTTTCGGCTTTTCGGGTGTACTCATGGGCCAAAAACGACTGCCCACACCTCCTGCCATTATGACAACGTGGTTGTTGATGTTTGCCATACGCGTTATTACTTTTAGGGTTCTTTTTTTCTTTGAATACTAATTACCGACAGAATGGACTTTTGTTAGTGCCCGAGCCGGTTTGTCAAGTAGGAATAATAGTCAGTGGGATTCATTCCTTCGGGAAACATGTCCCCCAAAATGGTCTTTGCCTCCTGCGGATTTCGCTCTGCCGCAAGTTTCAGATAGCGCAGAAATTCCTTGCCTTTCTTCATGTCGCGGCAGCAGAGAGCCATGTAAGAGAAACCGTAGTCCAGTTCGTCACCGTAGTACCTGAACAGGTGTTTGAACATGGAATAGGCTATTTCCACATAGTGGTTGTCGTAAATGGACACGATAATCCTCAACATCGTGTGCGGATCGTCACCAGACTCCATTATGACATTGTGGAATATCTGCATGGCATCCTCAATGTCGTCGTTCTCAAGAAGTATGTGCCCGTGCAGAATGTCAAGATCTGTGTGGTCGCAGTCGAACTTCCTGGCCTTCTTGATATAGCTTATCGCCTTCTTGGGACACTTCTTGGCACTGTATGCAAAGGCCAGTTCCTGGTATATCGTATGGAGTTGTTCCGGTTCGGAGTTCGACACCGCCAAAGCGTTGTTCAAGTGGATGACGGCTTCGTCGTATCGCTCAAGATACACCAGACACGTTCCGATGTTCAGTTCACCCAGTGCCTTTTCCGACCCTGCACCATTGACGTAGCGTTCATACAGTTGCAGGGCTTCGGCAAAGTCGCCAAGTCGGTGTCGGCAGTTGGCTTTTGTGAGCAATCCATCCACGTTGTTGGGGTCAATGGCCAAGGTGTATTCGCAACTCTTGATGGATTCGTCATACTTTCCGGCAAGAAACTGTGCAGTGGCCAGTGCATTCCAGTAATTTGGGGAGTATGGATTCAGGTCAATCAGCTTGTCGATGAGGCTTATTCCCTCGTCATATCGACCCAAACCAACCAATGTGCGAGCCAAAAACTCGTCGTAGTCGGGCGAAGGCTTTTCCATACTGCGCGCCAACCACTTGTATGACTGGTCGAACAGGGCGTAGTCGAGGTATATGCTGGCCGTGTCGAGGATGAAATCTTCCCTAATGTCCTCGTCGATAGCCTCGAATTTCTCCTTCAACATAGCCTCTGCCTCTTCCATCTTGTTGAGAGCAATGAGTATCTCGACCGTGATGAAGAAGTATTCCCGCTCGTCCTTGTCTGTTATCTGACCCGCAAAGAGTTCCGCAGTGTCAATATCGTTACGCCCCAAAGCCTCCCTGGCTTTGAAAGCGAGGGGCGACGCGGCTCCAGGAAACAGTTCCAATGCCTTGTCTATTGCCTTCCAGGCTTTTTCCTCGTTGCCTGTCGTGGCGTAATAGTCGGCAATGTCCGTGAGTTCTTCAGCGTCAAGGAAGACAGGAAGTCCCGAACTCTCAGCCGTTTCATAGGTTGAGAGCAGCTCCTTAAACTCGTCGCTATCGAAGAAGTCGTCGCCTGTTTGCATTGGAATTGAGTCCTTTGTTATTTGTTTATCTTAGCCCAAGTGTCCTTCAGTCCCACTGTCTTGTTGAACACGAGATGGTCCTTCGTCGACAGTTTGTCGGGAGTGAAGTAGCCTATGCGCTGAAACTGCAGGAAGTCACCCGGCTGCTTCTCTGCCAGATAGTTCTCCACGTAGCAGTTGGAAAGCACCTTTATGGAGTCGGGGTTGAGCAGTTCGTGGAAGTCACGCTCGTCGGCAGACGGGTTTTCCACACAGAACAACCTGTCGTAGAGCCTTACCTCGGCTGGCAGGCAGTGGTCTTTGCTCACCCAGTGCAGTGTGCCCTTCACCTTGCGGTTGGCTCCTTCCAGTCCGCTGCGGCTCTGCGGGTCATATTCAGCATAGATTTCCTCAATCTCGCCGGCCTCGTTTTTCTTGCATCCGGTGCACATTATTATATATGCATTTTTCAGTCGCACTTCCTTTCCTGGGGTCATACGGAAGAATTTCTTAGGAGCATCCTCCATGAAGTCGTCACGTTCTATCCAAAGTTCGCGGCTGAACGTTATGGTGTGTGTGCCGTCGGCCTCGTTTTCGGGGTTGTTTATGGCCTCCATCTCCTCGGTTTGTCCCTCGGGATAGTTTGTTATGACGAGCTTTACGGGATTGAGCACAGCCGACACACGGCATGCCTTCTTGTTCAAGTCGTCTCTCACGGCAGCCTCAAGCAGTGCGTAGTCGTTGAGAGCGTCAAACTTGGTGTAGCCAATGGAGTCGATGAAGTTGCGTATGCTCTGTGCAGAGTATCCCCTGCGGCGCATACCGCACACTGTGGGCATACGGGGGTCGTCCCATCCGTCAACGAGATGTTCATCAACTAGTGTGTGCAGCTTGCGCTTGCTCATCACTGTGTAGGTCAGGTTGAGACGGTTAAACTCAATCTGCCTTGGACGATAGTCGGTAGCATTGCCTTTCTCCTCGGCCTCATACTCCATGAGCAGGTCTACGAACTTGTCGTAGAGAGGACGGTGGGGCACAAACTCCAGTGTGCAGATGGAGTGGGTCACACCCTCAAAGTAGTCGCTCTGTCCGTGGGCAAAGTCATACATGGGGTAGGCGTGCCACTTCGTTCCTGTGCGGTGATGCGGCGTTTGTATGATGCGGTACATCACCGGGTCGCGGAAGTGCATATTCGGGTTGGCCATATCCAGCTTGGCGCGCAGCACCATCGAGCCTTCTTTGGCCTCGGGAGTGTTCATCTCGTTGAACAGGCGCAGGTTTTCCTCCATCGGTCTGTCGCGGTATGGACTGGCTGTTCCCGGCGTCGTGGGTGTGCCCTTTTGCTCTGCTATCTGTTCCGAAGTCTGTTCGTCTACGTAGGCAAGTCCTTTCTTAATCAACCATACAGCAAAGTCCCACAGCTGCTGGAAGTAGTCTGACGCATAGTAGACGTTGCCCCACTGAAAGCCGAGCCACTGTATGTCGTGGAGAATGGAGTCGACATATTCAGTGTCTTCCTTTGACGGATTGGTGTCGTCGAAGCGCAGGTTGCACACGCCACCGTATTTCTTTGCGGCACCGAAGTCCATGCAGATCGCTTTCGCGTGACCTATGTGTATGTATCCGTTCGGCTCTGGTGGAAAACGCGTCTGTATCCTGCCGTCGTTTTTACCTTCCTGAAGGTCGTTTTCCACTATTTGTTCTACAAAACTCAGACTTTTTTTCTCTTCAATGTCCTGTGGGGTCTTTTTCTCTACCATAGTGTGTAGTTGCTAATTACTTTTTACATATAAAAAAGTGAACCTCTGTGGGTTTAAAACTCGATGTTCAACCCAATATTTCATGCAAAGATACACCTTTTCTATCATATAGTTTGTATCTTTGCATCTAAATTTTACGTATGATGAAAAAAACTCTAACGGCCGTTTTCTCGCTTTTTTCTTTATGCGCAACAGCCCAAAACTGGGACGTGCAGTGCGAGGATACGTGCACTCACATACACGGCATCGACATGAGCCACTACCAGGGAGAGGTCTTCTGGGAGGCGGTTGGTCAAAACGCCAAGATGGCTTACGTGTATCTGAAGGCCACTGAAGGAGGCGACAGAGTAGACGATATGTATGAGAGAAACATACAACTGGCTCACGAACATGGGCTTAAGGTGGGGAGCTACCACTTCTACCGTCCGAAAACCGAGCAGACCAAGCAGCTGGAAAACTTCAAGGCGCAGTGCCGACCGGGCGAACAAGACCTCATACCGATGATTGACATTGAGACCACGGGCGGTTTGCCCTCCGGAGAGTTCCGCGATTCACTTTTCAAGTTTCTTTCTCTTGTGGAAGAAGCCTACCGGCAAAAACCTCTTCTTTATACCGGAACCAATTTCTACAACAAGCATCTTAGCGGTGAACTTGACGACTATCCGTTTATGATAGCCCAATACAGTTCCAACGAACCCGTACTTTCCGACGGACGCGACTTTGCCATTTGGCAGTATACGGCCAAGGGACGCATAGACGGAGTGAGAGGTTATGTTGACAAAAGTCGCTTCATGGGGCGTCACAGTCTGCGCGAAATCAGGTTCAGACATCATTGATTTCACATTCT
The DNA here is from genome assembly GCA_963630025.1 of bacterium. Taxonomy (GTDB): domain Bacteria; phylum Bacteroidota; class Bacteroidia; order Bacteroidales; family Bacteroidaceae; genus Prevotella. The sequence continues at coordinate 27,571 of CAVGKZ010000088.1, forward strand.
ATTGACCGTGACCCAAAACAATATCTCGACATTAAACTATAACAAAAGAATACAAATAGTATGGCAATGATCAAGTGTCCCGAGTGCGGCCACCAGGTTAGCGACAAGGCTGAGGCGTGTCCGAGCTGCGGTGTGCGTATAGCAGGGAATGTGAAGAAGTGCTCCCATTGCGGAGCCGTAGTGTTTAAGGAGCAGGCTTTGTGCCCCGAGTGTCACAGTCGCATAGACAGCGATTTGGAAAGTGGCCGAGTTGTAGTCGAAGACCATGCGGTTTGCGACGGTCAAACGGGCGGTTTGACGCCCGAAAATGGCCGAATTATGACAGCCGCAGGGCAGCAACCGTCGTTGGGCGGGGATGTAGGGGCTGTTGAAACAGCCAACAACACTCGCAAGAAAACGCTCATAGCCATTGCAGTAGCAGTGGTTGTGGTGTTGATAGCGTGTGCCGCTGGAGCTTATTTCTACAACAGTTCTCAAAGCAGTGATGAACTTGAGGCATACGAGACGGCCATGAAAAGCACCGAACCGGCAGTGCTCCAAAACTTCCTTGACTTCTATAAGGATGCTCCGGCGGAGCACCGCGACTCTATACAGGCTCACCTGGCTCTGCTGATGCAGTCGGATCAGGAGTGGACCGATGTTGTTTTGAGTGGATCAAAGACCGCCATTGAACGCTATTTGCAAATGCACCCGAACAGCATCCACGCCACTGAAGCCAAGATAAAGATTGACTCGCTCGATTGGGTTGCTGCTTCTAAGGCCGATACGCCCGACGCTTACCAGGCATATATGGATGCCCACAGCGACGGACTGTACTACGACCAGGCCAAGGACGGCTTCGACAAGTCGAACGCACGTCAGGTGACACCGGCCGACAAACAGAACATTAGCCAGATTTTCATCTGTTTCTTCAACGCTTTGGCCGCAAACGACGCTGATGCACTTACCGGAACACTCGCCAATGTTATGGATGATTTTCTCCACAAGTCAAACGCCACCAAGAACGATGCCATCACCTATATGCACAAGGTACATTCTGACGCTGGCGATGGCATGGTGGAGTTCCGCACAAACAACGACTGGAAGATAGAAAAGAAGCAAACGGCAGACGGAAACGACTACGAATATGCAGTGGAGTTCTCCGTTGACCAGAAGAATCCGGGCAATGACGGCGGTCAGCCCACCATCACTTCCAATAAAGTGGAGGCCAAAGTGTCGTCGGACCTCAAGATAACCTCGTTGAACATGAAGCGTATGGTGCAATAAACTCAAGGTCGTCAATATTCTTAGTGGCGTTGATGGCCTTGACATCAGAACCTTTGTGAAACAAAACGATTGCACTCCGAAGCAGCATAGCACGGCTATACGCTTCGGAGTGCAATCGTTTTGTCGTTTTCGTTATGTGTTTAGGCGGTGGAGTTGTGCTGTTTGCCTATTCTCCTACCTCTTCTTTATATATGCGTTCAAACGTATCTCGAAGTTTTTCCGTATCCATTATTATGGCTCGTAGGGTGTTCAGCTTGCGTTCATTGTCCGAATTGGGAATCCACAGACGTATGTAGCCGTGCTCGGAATACTTGCTGTCCATGTGGTTCTTGAAGCGTAGCCAGTGGTGTTCGTGGTCAAGCTCAGCGTAGTTGGCCAGTCCGAACTGTACGGTGCGGCGGAAAACGATGTCTGGGTCAAGGTCGCGGTCGGCTTCAGCCACAATCTTCCCATAGATGCTGCGCGGTGCGTGCGACGCAGATGCCCTGTGGTCTTCAATCGCCTCTTTCATTATCTTAATCTGTTCGGGCGTGAACCACTGTTTAAGTCGTGCGTCGCGCGAGAGAATCTTGCCTCCTGTGATGTGGTGTATGGCTCTCGGACCAGACATGCCGATGTCGTGGTAAGCGGCAATGGCATACACCATGTTGATGTTTGCCCCAGTTACGCGTGCCAATTCGAGCGAACTGCGTATCACTCTCACCACATGACCGAGACCGTGCGCCTTGTCGAAAGATGCGTATTGCGGAAGTATGTTCTTCTCCACGAACTCCACCAAGTCCAAACTTGCTGTGCTGTTTACCATAAAGCTCTATTGTTGTTTGCAAATATACTCAAATGTTCTTACTTTTGCAAGTCAAATTGGGTGGTTCTATAAATTAGCTTTGGCAGAGTGTAGGTCTATTTTCGAGACTGGTGTGTCTGCGAGTGAAAGAGTATAGCGGGCCATACGACTGAACGAACAGACAAACCAGAGCCAGAAAGAGGACGCAAGATGACAAAACGTAAATCACCCGACATTGAACAAAACCACGGTGGTAATTTATAGAACCACCCATTATTCTTGAATTTATGGAAATAGATGCCGTTAATACCGTTGAGAAGAAAGTCGTTGAACCCAATTCGTTGAAGGCGTGGTGGCTTGCTGCGCGCCCCAAGACGCTGTCCGGTGCGGCTGTACCGGTGCTGATAGGCGTGGCATTGGCATGGGCAGACGCATCGGAAACATCAAGTGGGTTCAGTTTTCTTGCGGCATCGCTCTGCTTCTTGTTCGCGTTTGTGATGCAGATAGATGCCAATTTCGTGAACGATTTGTTCGACTTTCTCAGCGGAACCGATGACAAGAGCGTCCGTCTGGGGCCTCCACGTGCTTGCTCGGAGGGCTGGATTACGCCCAAAGCTATGAAGATTGCCATTGCAGTGACCACGGTTGTTGCCTGTATGTGCGGCTTGCCCCTGGTCTGCTATGGCGGTTGGGAGATGATTGTGGTTGGCGTGTTGTGCGTAGCGTTCTGTTTCCTCTACACAAGTCACCTTGCCGGACTCGGATTGGGCGATGTTCTGGTGCTTGTGTTCTTCGGTGTAGTCCCTGTTTGCCTGACTTACTACTTGCAGATGCACACCTGCACTCCCGAAGTGGTCATGATGTCGATAGCGTGCGGCCTTGTCATTGACGGATTGCTTATAGTCAACAACTTCCGCGACCGTGACACCGACCGCAATGTGGGCAAATGCACACTCGTGGTGCGTCTTGGAGCCGAACAGAGCTTGCGGTTATATCTCGCACTTGGCATTTTTGGAAGTCTGTGCGGACTGGTTTTCATCACCACTCATCCCTTTGCCTTCATCCTGCCGCTGGTTTATCTTGCCATGCACGTCGCCACATATTGCAAAATGAGGCGTATTGGCAGCGGCAAAGCCCTCAACGAATGTCTTGCGGACACTGCTCGAAACATCCTTGTGTACGGCGTTACAGTAGCAATAGGACTGTTGCTGTAATACAGTCGTTCCGTTGCTGTGATGCCATGAATCTGCTGTTGTGATACAGAACCAATGCTTCAATATTACATCCGCACCGATATTGCCGTGTTATGCTCCGGCGTGGTGGAAGAATATGTAGTAAAGTGCGGTGAGAGTTGCCACGAGAATGAGTGTGACAACCGACTTTATGAAGCATCCGGCAATCTTCTTGCATATCACAACGGCCAGAATTATCATTACCAAGGCAATGGCGTAATAGGCGAAATTCTCCATTTTTCTCTTGTTCTATTTCTTCGTATTTTAGCGTAGCCGCCTGTCACGGCGGCGGATGTCACTTGAAAATGTGTCTGAAAGCAGCAGGTATGGGTGTCTCAAACTCCATCCGCTTACGTGTAACCGGATGCCAGAAGCACAGCATATAGGCGTGCAGGCACAGGCGGTGCAAAGGGTCGTCGCCGTTGCCGTACTTGATGTCGCCGCAAACGGGATGACCTATGTCGGCGGTATGCACTCGTATCTGGTTCTTTCTGCCCGTTTCGAGCTTGAATTCCACAAGAGAGTGCTCCGTAGTGCGGTCGAGTACGTGGTAGTGGGTCACGGCATATTTGCCGCCGTTGTCCACTGGCGACGAGTAGGTGATATAGGCTTTGTTGTCCTTGAGCCAGTTTTCAATCGTTCCGCCCTCTTCTTCCACCTCACCACTCACCACGGCAATGTAGCGGCGGTCGTACACAATGTCGTGCCAATTGTGTTCCAGAGTCTGCTCTGTCTCCATGTCCTTGGCGTAGACCATCAGCCCGCTGGTGTCGCGGTCAAGTCTGTGCACCACGTGGGCGCGGCATTTCTGGTGCGACTTGGCAAAGTAGTCGTCCAACACCGACTTTACGTTCAGTGAAGAGTGTCCTGCCGCCATCGACAGTATGCCGATGTTCTTCTCGATAACCACTAACCACTGGTCTTCATACACAATCTTTACGTAGCGGCTCTTCAGGGTGTACTGGTTGCGCTTGCTCTTGCTTATGGCCACATCCATGCCCGGCTGTATCTGGAAGTCAAACTGCGTGGTGGTCTTTCCGTTCACTTTGATGCCCCGTCCTTGTAGAGTTGCCTTCACCTTCGAGCGGCTTTCGTTCAGGTTGTCCAGCAGAAAGTCGAGCAGTTTGGCGGGAGCCTTGGCGGTGATGTGCTTGTAGTTGTCTGGAGAATTTGGATTGTTGTACATTAATCAGCTGATTTCTTGTGGTTTTCTCTGGTTGGAAAAAGTTCTTTGCGGACTGGTTCTTGTGTGTGAAACGCACTATTCTTTCGTGTCAAGTTTGCTGTTCAGTCAAACAGACTGAGCGACAAGTCCTGACATTCCTGTTCTTTTGGCTTCTCCGTCGGCTCTTCTTCGCTGAAGGAGAGCATGAGTTGTTTTGCTGCATAGGATCGATTTGTGTTCAGACGGTAGTAGCCCCAGCGTTCCATTTTCTCTATCAGCGAGCTGCTGTCCTTGGAGTTGCGCAACAAGAACTGCCTCACGTTGCGGCGCACGTCGTCCATGTCCGGCTGTTCAAACAGTGTGCTGCTCATGTTGAACACGTGTTTAGACAGATTCTTCACGCTTATTCCCGCAGTGCCGGCTTCAGCCAGAACCTTTAGGATATGCCGTTTGTAACTCTTGTCCATTGTCCACGTGTCTTTTAAGGGTGGTTCAGTAAATTATCACCGTAATGTCTTTTTTGCTAAAGATGATTCACTTAGTCACCTTGAAACATAAAAAAGCCGGTAATACAACAGACGTTTACCGGCTTTCTTATTTATGTCTTACTTTGGTTTAAGCCAACGCAATCTTGTCTTCAGCAGCGGTTATCTTGCCCTCTTTGAAGAGCCATCCCATGCCGAGCAGTACTTCGCTCTCACTGATGTTTGCTGCTTTTGCAATTTCTTTCACTGTCAGGGGCTTTTCTACAGCAGCCAAAGCCTGATACACGTCTCCTGCCTTGAAACCAACGTTCTCAGCGTTGAGCGCAATTGCTTCTTTCTTTGATGCTGCAGCTCTCCTTGCTACGGGCTTCTTGGCCTCTGTAGCTTTTTCTACGGCTACAGTTTTTGTCGTTTTCTTTTCAGCCATCGTTCTTAAATTTTATTTTTCCTATTCGTTCATGCCGGTCTATTGTAAATAAAACCGACCAACGCTGCAAATTTAAGTTTTTTTATTGTGACAGCAAAGAGTGTTTCTTGGCAAATCAATGATTTACAGTGAGATTGCCGTCTGTTTGGCTTTATTCTTGACTTAAATCAACTTTAAGGTGCAGTTCGTCCAGTTGTTCGGGTGCCAGAGTACCCGGAGCGTCGAGCATCACGTCGCGTCCGCTGTTGTTCTTGGGGAACGCAATGCAGTCGCGTATAGAGTCCAGACCAGCCATGATGCTCACGAAGCGGTCAAGGCCGAACGCCAATCCTGCGTGAGGAGGCGCTCCGTACTTGAAAGCGTTGATGAGGAAGCCGAACTGTGCCATGGCTCTCTCCTGTGTGAAGCCGAGTATCTCGAACATCTTTTCCTGCAACTTGCCGTCGTGTATACGCAAGCTACCGCCACCGACCTCGATACCGTTGCAAACGAAGTCGTATGCCTTTGCGCGCACTTGTTCCGGATGCTCGTCGAGCAGTGGGATGTCGTCGGGATTGGGCATGGTGAAGGGGTGGTGGGTAGCCATCAGGCGCTGCTCCTCGTCGCTCCATTCAAACAGGGGAAAGTCAACTATCCACAGACACTCAAACTTGTTCTTGTCGCGCAGGCCCAGTCTTTCGCCCATTTCCAGTCGCAGAGAGCACAGCTGTATGCGAGTCTTGTTGGCCTTGTCGCCACTCAGTATGAGCACGAGGTCGCCGTCTTTGGCGCCTGTGGCCTCTTTCAGTTTGGCAAATGTTTCGGGTGTGTAGAACTTGTCTATACTTGACTTCACCGTTCCGTCGGCGTTGAACTTCACATACACCAGTCCCTTGGCACCTATCTGCGGCTTCTTCACAAACTCTGTGAGCTGGTCGAGCTGCTTGCGGGTGTAGTCGGCGCAACCGGGAACGCAGATGCCGCCGATGTATTCTGCACTGTCGAACACGGGGAACGAACCTGTGCCCTTCAGCACATCCATCAGTTCCACGAACTCCATACCGAAGCGCAAATCGGGTTTGTCACTTCCGTACAACCGCATAGCCTCGTGCCACGTCATCTGACGCAGTTTTGCCGGCAGGTCAACGCCGCGCACTTCCTTGAACAGGTGACGGGCCATGTCTTCAAACAGGTTTATCACGTCGTCCTGCTCCACGAAACTCATTTCGCAGTCAATCTGAGTGAACTCCGGCTGGCGGTCGGCGCGCAAATCCTCGTCGCGGAAGCACTTGGCTATCTGGAAATAGCGGTCGAATCCGCTCACCATGAGCAGCTGCTTCAGCGTCTGCGGACTCTGCGGCAGGGCGTAGAACTGTCCGGGATTCATGCGCGAAGGCACCACAAAGTCGCGTGCGCCCTCGGGAGTGGAACCGATGAGTATCGGAGTTTCCACCTCAATGAAGTCCTTGGAGTCGAGAAAATTTCTTATGAGTATGGTCATGCGGTGGCGCAGTTCCATGTTTTTGCGCACAGCCGGACGGCGCAGGTCGAGATAGCGGTACTTCATGCGGATGTCGTCACCGCCGTCGGTGTTGTCTTCAATGGTGAACGGTGGTGTGAGGCTCTCGCTAAGCACATTCAGTTCGCTCACAATTATCTCTATGTCGCCGGTGTCCATGTGGCTGTTCTTGCTCTGCCTTTCGCTCACCGTACCCTTTACCTGTATGCAAAACTCGCGTCCGAGCTTGTTGGCGCGGTCGCACAGTTCCTTGTCGGTGCTTTCGTCAAACACCAACTGCGTGATTCCGTAGCGGTCGCGCAAGTCTACGAATGTCATACCGCCCATTTTGCGGCTTCGCTGAACCCATCCTGCCAGCGTCACGCAACGTCCGGCATCGGAGAGACGCAACTCTCCGCAAGTGTTAGTCCTATACATATTTATATATAAATTGTTTTCCTCAATAAAAAGAGCCTCCGCAAAGACCGCTGCAAAAGTAAATAAAATTAGGGAAACATACAAATTAGGGTGGTCAAGAAATAAGTTGCGCAGTCCTGCCGTGTGTTTTTAGTCAGGGGCCAAAGGGACAGGTACCCGACCCACTTCGTGGGAGACAGCCCGAGTCAGCCCATTCTGTCAAATACTTCACAATTCAAGGTTTCAGTTCTGGAATATCGACCTCTACAGTATCCCAAAGACTTTCCGGATCAATGGTATAATAGCCGTGCACCAAGACATGGCGCATCTTTTCTATCTGTCGCCAGTTGACATCCTGATGCACTTCTCTAAATTGGGCTGACAACATATAGGTTGCCTTGCCTATCACCTCAACAAACTTTGTAAAGTCATAGAAAATGAGTTTGCTCTTCTGGATATCTTCCAATAGTATATTGAGCGTGAAACTCTTCGACGCCCTCAATGGCTTCAAGGATATGTTGCAGGCGTCCTTTGTCCCTAACCTTTTCTCTCATAAATCAGTAATTTTGACCAATCTTTATTACAAGAATAGGTTGACACTTTCAACATGAACTTGAGACAACAATCCTTTGGACAAAACTCAAAGAAAAAAGTCGTCTCATGTTGTCAGTGTTGTCGTAAAAAGAAATGACGACAACAATGACAACTTGGGACAACAGAATACGTCTTTAATTTGGTTCATCCGACATTTCGAGTGATACGGCAATCATGTAGGGCATATAGCCTAAG
>CAVGKZ010000089.1:0-78059 GCA_963630025.1 bacterium
TGCACGACGTAGCGAAAGCCACCGCAGCAAATGCCACGAGGGGCAGCATCCTGCTCGCGTTGTAATTTCTGTATTTCATGATTTTCCTTTCGGGTGATTGACGGTAAAACAATCGTTCGTGATTGCGGGAACAGTTAGTCGTAGTCTTTAAGATTTTCCCCTTTCCCTTCTTCAAAGCCGGCGGTAGGGGTATATTTTTCACTGCCGGCGAGCAAGCTCTCCTGAATCTCCATCACTACCACTCCAACGGAAGGGGCTACATAGTCTTTCTTGTTCATAATAAGTTTTTTAATTGATTACGAAACGCAACGGTGTATCTGCTGCAAAGTTAAACGCTCTTCATTCATCTGCCAATAGGCCGACTCTTTATATTCGGGAAGAAATGATTTATTGATTTATGTCAAGCGTATGAAAAAGGTCTTCCGTTAAAAGCACGGATGAATACCGTTGCCATCTTGGCCTCGAAGAGGCCGTATCTCAGTAACCCCACGTGAAGCGTAGCGGAACGTGGGGCAATAACCTCTGCGCCATATTTCGGCTTCGAAGATGCCGCTACGCCCGAAGAAGACAATAAGAGCATTAAGCTCAATTTCACACAATTTGTACGGGCGAGGACGCACGCGCCTACTAAGGCAGCCGTTGTGCCTGTTAGTCTCTGCACAGTTGGAAGGCTTAGTAGGTGCTGCGTCATCGCTGCACCCGAATTTGCACATAAGTATACCACTCTTCACTAAAAAGAAAGAAGAGGCTGTCTTCGCGACAACCTCTCCCCCGAACCGGTTTCCCGGTTATATAAACTTACTTATTTACCGCGATTTTTATACCGCTTTTGCTTGAGGTGGAACTTAGTCCTCTTCGTCAAAGTCCCAAATGCCTCCGCCTTTCTTGGCGTTTATCTCATGCGTACCGTCAGACTGGCCTCCGAAACCGAATGGGTCGTTAAGCCCAGTGACAGAATTGATTTCATTGCCTGACGCTGCCATAAAAGCTGCTTCGCTCTGCAACACAATGATGTTGGTTGTCGGTTTGATATATGCTTGTTTTTTCATTGTTCTATAGTTTTTTATGCGTTAAACGTTAGTGTTGGTTTCGCCTTTGTTAGTCTACCACTACCTTCTTGCCGTTGACGATGTAGAGACCCTTCTGCAGACCGTTGAGCGAAGTGGCGTTGCGCTTCACAATCTGTCCTGCAAGGTTATACACGTTGTACTTCACAGCATTGGTCTTGGCTGCGTTCTGGATAGAGGTGAGATCACCAATTCCGTCAAGCGACATCACGAGCTTCGCGCCAGACGCTTTGTCCTCGTTGAGACGGAAGATAGCGCGGAAGCCCTTGACTGTCTCGCCGCCCTTAGCCTGATAGAGTTTGTTGTCGGTGCTGAGGAAGTAGTCATTTTCTGTAACGGTCAGACCGCCCTTGCTGTAAGTTCCGACGAAGTTCACCAAGTCGTCTGTCACTGCCAATGAAGCAGTAGGAGCAACCACGTTGACACCTTCAGCCACAGCGAAGGTCAATGTCTTTGCCGGACGAATCAAGCAGGGAGTGTTGGCCTTGATAGCCACATTGTTGCCCTCACTGGTCGTGAAGCCGAGAGTGATGGTGTTGCCATCAGCCGTTGCACCTGTGTATGTTGCCGTCTTGGTGCCGCTACCGAAGAATGCCTGCACCTGCGAATATGTCATGTCGAACGGCAATACAACCGAGTTCCACTGATAGGCAGTGAACGAACGCTTCACACCGACGTTAGCATCCGTAGCAGCTGTGATGGAGCTGTTTGCGCCGTCTTCATCGAGCACTGCCATGTCCGTAGCAGTGTATTTCACGTCCTTGAATGCGAGCCAGCTGATGGTGTTGCCGTCTGCAGCAGTGAAGTTGACGTTCAGGTTTCCGTCATCACCTACAAGACCGTAAGCCTTGGCATCACCCTTCAGATACAACTGTGATGAGCCTATATGGCTTCCGTCGCACACGTCAACCGAAGCTCCTCCGTTCACGTCCATCGAGATGCCCTTGACCTCAGTCTGGTTGTTGGACTTGCGCACACGCACATTGGCTGTCACCTCATACACCTTGCCTGCGGTCAGACCGCCGAGCGTGCCAGTCTTTGTTCCGGCAGAAAGCGTTTGTGCATCAGCAACCCACCACTCCACGAACGGAGTAACGAAGTTCGACCCGTCGGTGTCGCCTTCCACTGACCATGTGTTGATATTGAGAGAAGTGTCCGACCATGTGCTGCGGAGCACTGCCCACACATTGCGCTCAGCTTTCCAGCCACCCTTCACGTACGGGTCTTGCAGCTTGGCAATGTCTTCGTTAGTCAGAGTGCGCTCGTCATATCCCTTTTTCGGAGTCGTGTAGTCGTTAGCCTTGTATGTGTTGAGAGCATCTGCGGTATAGAAGTTGGTGCTGTTGATGAACTTCTCCGCATTCGTGATGGCCGTATTGGCTGTGACGTAGCTTGCAATGGAGGCCGTGGCGTTTGCTGTGGCTGTGTTCAGTGCGACTGTAGCTTTAACCAAAGCGTCCTGGTCGGTCTCGCTAACGCTGCCATAAGAGGTCAAAGCCGTGGTCAAAGCCGTGAGTACATCCTTGTTCATCGGGCTTTCCTGGTTAACAGCCTTTGCAGCTGTGAGTGCTGTCTTGTATGCTGCGACATACTCTGAGAGGTCAACTTCGCCAAGATAAGACATTGTGAAGTTGTCGAAAACTATCCATGAAGATGAAGAGCTGGCATCTCTCAAACCGATAGTCATCGTGCCGTCGGATACAATAGCCTCCACTGTTATCTTGCCTTTGGTGCGGTCAGCAGACAAAGCCTGGGCGTTTGCAGCGAAATTTCCGCTCGTTGCAGTGTTGGCTGTCGTGGCTTTTGTGGAGCCACTGCTTGTTGCATAAAGTTCGGCAGTATAGGTTCCCGACTGTACTACCTGCACACTCACCTGATATTTTCCGTTGGGAAGATTGGTCAAAGTCTGGTTGAGGTCGAAAGAAGGCATGTGATACATCTCTACAGCACCGTTGCCATAGTTGTAGTTGCCGTTGCCGCCTTGTGTCTGATATGTAACTGTGCCCGACCAACAGCCGATTCGGTTATTGTGGTTTGCGTAGTCAAAAGTAGGATTATAAATGAGAGCAGTAGCGTCAATAGGAGATTCTGCGGTTGCACCGTCCAACAATTTGGCGTTGAACGTAGCCTTTGGAATACTGTAAATCTGGAATTTCTGTCCTTTACCGGTATCGTTAGCTCCCAACTCGTTGCCTGCAGCAGGACTACCCTCCGTGTTGTTGTAAATACCCAAAGGACGGGTGTATTGCGTACTGGTCAGTGACCATGCACCATCAGCATACGCCAAACTCAGGCCTGTCCAAGAAATGGAAGCATCCTGGTCGTTAGTGCGCCAACGAAGGTCGTTATTAGTGCCGCTCCATTCGGTCTGTAGCTGATAAGGGGTAAGGTTTAAGTTCCTCAAAGCATAGTTGCTTCCGTTTGCTTCAAGCATCCATACCTTGGCGAGGTCTTTAGTAAGGTCAGAAACTGACGCTTGGTAGAACATTGCATTTTTTCCATCTTGATTAGTGCTTGTAGCAAGTCCAAGCATCAAATCAGCGCCGTTGTCAACGAAAACATAGTAATTGTTTGCAATGTCGTCTTGAGAAATGGATGTGATTTTCGTCCATCCATCAGCTGTCGTAAGCAGACTCGTGTCTGCAAAAGTTGCATTGCCCCCCCCAATTAGGGCAGATAATGCCACGAAAAGTAACTGTTTTTTCATGTTGGATAGTGTTATAATAATGTTAGTTATATCTGTCAGCCTGTGCTGACCCGTTAGTTAATAGGTCTTAGGTGGCCGCTTCTTCACATTCCTATATGTATAGCCAGCGGCATACGTGCCAATCTCAATAGCACTTCGGCTACAAAATTAGCTTTTTCTATCAATAAAACAAAACGAAATATCATTTTTCTAAAAACTTTCCACTTTCGCAAGGGAAGGCTTAGTAGGCGCTGCGTCATCGCTGCGCCCGAATTTAGGCTGCCGTACACGACTTAGCCAAGTTGATGCATTTTAGCCGAGGGGAGCGGGGACGCACGTCCCTACTAAGGCAGTCGTTGTGCCTCATGTATGTCATCGACGAATTTAAAGCGAGAAACGCATAAAAATGGAGTTCAAAAAGATTGCATACATTTTTGCCAAAGATATATACATTCTTTGCCGAAAATGTATGCAATCTTTGGCAAGAATCGATATCGGCGTTTTTTTGAGCTACACAAAGTATTTGTACCTTCATGGTACAGGAAGCCATAATTGGACTATGGCCGAATGGCTTCATTCAGAGAACCCGCCTTTAGGTTTTTCACCACAACGAGCTTACAACCCGATTTTTTATGTAATTTTGCAACCTATATACAATACGGTTACTACAACAAACATTTCGGCCCTTATATATAATAAGGTATAGGAATAAGGCATAAGAACAAAGTCTATGGACGCAAACAACAACACGGCATTGGGCGAACAGCCTGTTGAGGGACAGATGGTGCTGCGCACCGAAGGCCTCGTGAAGCGATACGGCAAGCGCACGGTGGTCAACGATGTGTCGTTCGACGTGAAGCAAGGCGAAATCGTGGGACTGCTGGGTCCGAACGGCGCCGGAAAGACCACATCGTTCTACATGACAACAGGACTTGTCACGTCAAACGCCGGACATATATTCCTCGACCAACTCGACATAACCGACTACCCCGTATACAAACGCGCGCGTGCCGGCATAGGATACTTGGCACAGGAAGCCAGCGTGTTCCGCAAGATGAGCGTTGAGGACAATATCCTCTCGGTGTTGGAGATGACAGGCAAGCCGCGTCAGTATCAGTTGGAGAAGCTGGAAAGTCTGATAAAGGAGTTCCGACTGCAAAAGGTGCGCAAGAACAAGGGCGACCAGTTGTCGGGAGGTGAGCGCAGGCGTACGGAGATAGCCCGCTGTCTGGCCATAGACCCGAAGTTCATCATGCTCGACGAACCGTTTGCCGGCGTGGACCCCATAGCCGTGGAGGACATACAGTATATCGTTTGGAAACTGAAATACCGCAACATCGGCATTCTGATTACCGACCACAACGTGGAAGACACACTGTGCATCACCGACAGGGCGTATATGCTGTTTGAGGGACGCATACTGTTTCAGGGCACGCCCGAGGAACTTGCGTCGAACCAGATAGTGCGCGACAAGTATCTGACAAACAGCTTCAGTCTGCGCCAAAAGGACTTTCAGACAATGGAGGAGCAACGCAGGGCACAGGAAATGGAGTAGACATTCGGAGGCCAAACGGCGGGAAACGGTTGACGTTAAAAATGCCAAAACATTACGCTATTACACCTTTTATCTTTAATTTTGTAACCCAAATTTTGAATTATAATTAACAACTTAATACCAAAAATGAATATTTCTTTTGAAAATCCCGACAAAATCAATGGCCTTCTTACATTGACGATCGAAAAGGGAGACTATGAAAAGGATGTCGAGAAGACGCTGAAAGACTATCGCAAACATGCCAATGTTCCCGGATTCCGCGCAGGAAACGCCCCTATGGGAATAATCAAAAGGCAATATGAGGAATCAGTGAAAGCCGACGTTTTGAACAAGTTGGTAGGCAAAGGCATATACGACTATGTTCGCGAAAACAAGATACAGATGCTTGGCGACCCCATGCCCAACGAGGAGAAGCAGAAGCAGCTCGACCTCAAAGGCGACGGACCTTTCGAGTTTGTTTATGACATCGCTGTGGCTCCGGAGTTCAAGGCAGAACTGACCGACAAGGACACTCTCACATATTATAATATAGAGGTTAGCGACGAGATTCTGAACCAGCAGGTGGATATGCTCCGTTCGCGAGGCGGCCACTACGACAAGGTTGAAAACTACGACCCCGAGCAGAAGGACATGCTGAAGGGCGACCTGCGCGAGCTTGACGCCGACGGCAACGCAAAGGAAGACGGAATCGTGGTAGAGGGTGCTATATTGATGCCCGAATACATCAAGGTTGACGACCAGAAGAAGCTGTTCGACGGCACAAAGGTTGGCGACGTTATCACATTCAACCCCAAGAAGGCTTATCCCGAGGGCACTGCCGAAATCTCCGGCTTGCTGAAGGTGGACAGAGAGACGGCTGAAACCATCACCTCTGACTTCACATATCTCGTGACCGAAGTGCAGCGCTTCGTTAAGGCTGAACTCAACCAGGAACTGTTCGACCAAGTGTTCGGTGAGGGCGAAGTGAAGAGCGAAGAGGAATTCAAGCAGAAGATTTCTGATGAAATCAAGAAACAGCTGGTTCACGACAGCGACTTCAAGCTCCTCGTAGACGTTCGCGAATATCTGGAAAAGAAGGTTGGCGAACTGACATTCCCTGACGCTCTGCTGAAGAAGATGATGCTCGCCAACAACAAGGACAAGGACGAGAAGTTCGTTGACGACAACTATGCCGAAAGCATAAAGGAACTGACCTGGCACCTGATTAAGGAGCAGATTGTTGAAGCAAACGGCATCAAGATAGAGGACAAGGACGTAAAAGAGGTGGCAAAAGATGTGGTTCGCATACAGTTTGCACAGTACGGAATGTCCAACGCTCCCGAAGAGTACATAGACAAGGTCGCCGACGACATGCTGAAGGAAGGCAAGAACACCGACCGCCTCATTGACCGTGCCATCGACGTGAAGCTGACCGAGGCCATCAAGAAGACTGTGACACTGAAAAATGAGTCAATCTCGGTTGAAGACTTCAATAAGATGATGCAGGAAAAGTAAGCTTTTGCAGCAAAAAAACCTCACAAACCAAGGAGGTTGCCGACTTTTTTTATTAACTTTGTTCCTACGAACAGGGTAAATAAAGGAAAGGCCGACAACCTCCTTGTTATTTACCATACAAAACAGAAAGCAAAAATACCATATAATGAACGACTTTAGAAAATATGCCACGAAGCATTTGGGCATAAACGGACTGGTGTTTGACGAGGTAGTAAGCACACAATCGGAGTACCTGAACCCGTATATTCTTGAGGAGCGCAAGCTGAACGTCACGCAGATGGACGTGTTTTCACGCCTTATGGCCGACCGCATAATCTTCCTCGGAACCCAAATAGACGACTATACAGCCAACGTGCTGCAAGCACAGATGCTCTATCTCGACTCCAGCGACCCCGGCAAGGACATATCCGTATATATCAACTCGCCCGGCGGAAGCGTCACTGCGGGACTTGGCATCTACGACACAATGCAGTTCATATCCAGCGACGTGTCAACCACCTGCACCGGCATGGCCGCCTCGATGGGAGCAGTGCTCCTCGTGGCCGGAACGGAAGGCAAGCGCTTTGCCCTACCCCACAGCCGCGTGATGATACACCAGCCGCTCGGAGGCGTGCAGGGACAGGCTTCGGATATCGAAATCGAGGCCAAGGAGATAATGAAGTTCAAGAAAGAACTGTATACCATCATAGCCGAACATTCGCACACGCCTTTCGACAAGGTGTGGAACGACTCCGACCGCAACTACTGGATGACAGCCGAGGAGGCCAAGGAGTATGGCATGATAGACAATGTGCTGGTCAAGAAGGGCAACCCGTTTAGCGAAAGCGACGCAGCCGGCAGTGCAACTGACGACAAAACAGAAAAGTGATGAAAAAGGTTTGCAGCTTTTGCGGACGCGATGAGAAAAAGGTCAGTCTGCTTATAACCGGCATCAACGGCTACATCTGCGAGGAGTGTGCTGTGCAGGCATACCAGATAGTGCAGCAGACGATGATGCTCGCCGGAGAAGACGCTGAAGAAGAAACCGCACTAAGCAAGGGACAAGGCAAGGGACAGAGCAAGCCCAAGAAAGTGCCCAAGCCTATGGAGATAAAGGCGCATCTGGACCAGTATGTCATCGGGCAGGACGACGCCAAACGCCATCTCGCAGTGGCGGTGTACAACCACTACAAGCGTCTGCAGCAGCCGTCCGACCCCGACGGCGTTGAGATAGAGAAGAGCAATATAATAATGGTGGGCAGCACCGGTACGGGAAAGACCCTTCTGGCACGCTCCATCGCCAAGTTGCTCGATGTGCCGTTTACGATAGTTGATGCCACGGTGCTCACCGAGGCTGGCTACGTGGGCGAAGACGTGGAGAGCATTCTTTCGCGTCTGCTCCAGGTGGCCAACTACAACGTGCATGCGGCTGAACGCGGCATCGTGTTCATCGACGAGATAGACAAGATTGCGCGCAAGAGCGACAACCCTTCCATCACGAGAGACGTGAGCGGCGAGGGCGTACAGCAGGGACTGTTGAAACTGCTGGAGGGCACCATGGTCAACGTGCCGCCTCAGGGAGGCCGCAAGCATCCCGACCAGGAGTACATACACGTGGACACGCGCAACATACTGTTCATCTGCGGCGGTGCATTCGACGGCATAGAACAAAAGATTGCCCAGCGCATGAACACCCACACCGTGGGCTACAACTCGGTGCAGAACGTGCGCAAGATAGACAAGAACAATCTCATGAAGTATATCATGCCGCAGGACTTGAAGTCGTTCGGACTCATTCCGGAGATAATCGGTCGTCTGCCGGTGCTGACATACTTGCATCCGCTCGACAAGGAGGCTTTGAGACGAATCTTGTTTGAACCCAAAAACTCGATAGTAAAGCAGTATATCAAACTGTTTGAGATGGACGGCATCAAGCTGACGTTCAGCGACGAGGCTCTCCAACTGATTGTCGACAAAGCAGTGGAATATAAACTCGGCGCACGCGGCTTGCGCTCAATAGTAGAGACAATAATGACCGACGCCATGTTTGAGGCTCCGTCAAAGCGGGCAAAGACTTTCAACGTGACACTCGACTACGCACGTCAGCAACTGGACAAATCCAACCTTCAGAGCATGGGGGCTTGATTGTACTGTGTAAGACGGTTCGATAATTATATGGGTGGTTCTATAAATTAGCTTTGGCAGATTGTGAGTCTATTTTTGTGAACAATGTGTCTGTGAGTGAAAGAGTATAGCGAGCTATACGACTGAACGAACAGACAGATTGGACCCAAAAGAGGCCACAAGATGACAAAACGTAAATCACCCAACATTAAACAAACATTACGGTGGTAATTTACAGAACCACCCATGAGGTTATATGACAGAAAAGGTAGATCTTTCAGCAACTCTGAAGCGGCACTTCGGCTTTGACAAGTTCAAAGGCGACCAGGAGGCGATTATCCGGAATGTGCTCGACGGCAACGATACGTTTGTGTTGATGCCGACGGGCGGAGGAAAGTCGCTGTGCTACCAGTTGCCGTCGCTGCTCATGGAAGGAACTGCCATTGTCATATCGCCACTGATAGCCCTGATGAAAAACCAGGTTGACTTCATAAGCAACCTGAGCGACGTGGAGGGAGTGGCCCACTACCTCAACTCGTCGCTGAACAAGGCAGCCATAGACCAGGTGCGCCGCGACATCGTTGAGGGACGCACCAAACTGCTGTATGTAGCTCCCGAATCGCTGACCAAAGAGGACAATGTTTCGTTTCTCAAGTCGGTGAAGATTTCGTTCTATGCCGTTGACGAGGCTCACTGTATATCGGAGTGGGGACACGATTTCCGTCCGGAATACCGTCGCATACGTCCAATCATCAACGAAATTGGCAACGCCCCGATAATCGCACTTACGGCAACGGCAACCGACAAGGTGCGCACTGACATAAAGAAGAACCTTGGAATCGTTGACGCGAAGGAATTCAAGAGTTCGTTCAACCGTCCTAACCTCTACTATGAGGTGCGCCCAAAGACAAAAAACATTGACAGGGACATCATAAAGTTCATCCGAAACAATTCCGGCAAGAGCGGCATCATATATTGCCTCTCAAGGAAGAAGGTGGAGGAGCTTGCCGCCGTGCTGTGCGCCAACGACATCAAGGCGGCTCCGTATCATGCCGGACTTGACACAGCCACGCGCTCGCAAACGCAGGACAACTTCCTTATGGAGAAGTTCGACGTCATTGTGGCCACCATCGCCTTTGGAATGGGCATCGACAAGCCCGACGTGCGCTTCGTGATACACTACGACATTCCGAAAAGTCTTGAGGGATACTATCAGGAAACGGGACGTGCCGGACGCGACGGAGGCGAGGGGCAGTGCATCGCATTCTATTCATACAAGGACCTCCAGAAGCTCGACAAGTTCATGGAGGGCAAGCCCGTGGCCGAACAGGACATCGGCAGGCAGTTGCTGCAGGAGACTGCGGCGTATGCGGAGACTTCAGTTTGCCGTCGCAAGATGCTGCTCCACTACTTCGGAGAGGAATACGACAAGGACAACTGCCACAACTGTGACAACTGTCTGCACCCGAAAAAGAAGATTGAAGCCGGACACGAACTGGAAATAGCCTTGCGCGCCATATCGGCAATCAAGGAGAACTTCCGTTCGGACTACGTGATAAACTTCATCCTCGGACGGGAAACCGACGAGATTCTTGCACACAAGCACAACGAACTGGAGGAGTTCGGCTCTGGCGAGGATGAGGACGAGAAGGTTTGGGCACCGCTTTTGCGCCAAGCCCTCATTGCCGGATATCTGAAAAAGGAGGTTGAAAACTACGGTTTGCTCAAGATAACCGCCGCAGGACGCAAATTCATCAAGTCGCCCAAGTCGTTCATGATTGTGGAGGACCAGAATTTTGACGACGTTGACAACTCGTCAACCGACGGCGACGGTGGCACAAGTGCCCTTGACCCAGTGCTCAGCGCCATGCTGAAAGACTTGCGCAAAAAGGTGGCACGGTCTCTCAACAGACCTCCGTATGTCATTTTCCAGGACGTGTCGATTGAACAGATGGCCACGGAATATCCCGTTACGCTCGAAGAACTGAAGAACATTCAGGGTGTGGGCGAGGGCAAGGCCAAACATCCTTACGCCAAGCAGTTTGTTGACCTCATAAAGAAATACTGCGAGGAGAACGGCATCGAACGGCAGACCGACCTTCGGGTGCGCACTGTGGCCAAGAAGTCGATGCTTAAGGTGAGCATCATACAAAGCATCGACCGCAAAGTGGCTCTTGACGACATCGCTAAAGCCAAGGGAATAGAGTTTGAGGAGTTGCTCAACGAGCTGGAGGCCATCGTCTATTCGGGCACCAAGCTCAACATTGACTATTTCCTTGACGACATAATGGACGAGGAACACATAGGCGAGATTTACGATTATTTCTGCGAATCGGAAACCGACGACCTTGAAGCAGCTTTGGACGAACTTGGCAGCGACAGTTCCGAGAACGAAATACGCCTGGTTCGCATCAAGTTCATGTCGGAAATGGCAAACTGAGGTTCCGTTTCCAGTCTTCCGGACGCTCAATTCCGCACACCAACCATGCCATAAGTAATGTTCAAAGAATAAGTTCCTCAAGTTTGTCCTGTATTTTAGGCGGTTTTGCCGGCTTCTTTGAAGGAGCATAGCGGGCTATGTGACAGAAAAGAAGTCGCAAAAACGACAAAAAGACAGGGCATGAAAACTACAGAATGTGCATCCGCAAACTTGTGGAAGTTATTCTTTGAATATTACTAAAGGCTCGTTTTTCGGATAAACGCTTGTATGTATGGATAAAAACGAGTACCTTTGCACCGCTTTTTCAAACATCAGATGAAAGTAAGTGTGATGGTGAATTGAGCAAATAGTACAAACTTAATTTTAGAGTAACACAATCAACAATTATGAAAGAGATCAACATCTCGGGCAAATTCCGCACCGAAGTGGGCAAGAAAGCCGCAAAGAGTCTGCGTAAAGAGGGAATGATTCCCTGCAATCTGTACGGTGAAAAGCGTGGCGAAGACGGACTTCCCGTTGCCACATCTATCGTATGCCCCATGAACGAGCTGCGCAAGGTGGTGTTCACACCCCACATCTATGTAATAAACCTTTTGATTGACGGTGAGAGCCACACTGCAATCCTGAAGGAGCTGCAGTTCCATCCCGTGACAGACGCTCTGCTTCACGTTGACTTCTATGAGGTGAACGACCAGAAGCCTATCACAATCGGTATTCCCGTTAAACTCAACGGTTTGGCACAGGGTGTGCGCGACGGTGGCCGTATCAACCTTTCTATCCGCAAAATCAACGTTACTGCACCATATCAGATTATCCCTGAACACCTCGACATTGACGTGACCAAGCTCCAGCTCGGCAAGAGCATCAAGGTTGGCGAACTGAGCTTCGAGGGTCTTGAGTTGGCAACACCTGCAGAAGTTGTGGTTTGCTCGGTTAAGACAACCCGTGCCTCTAAGTCGGCAGCGGCTGCAGCGGCGGCTTCTACAGCGGCAGCAGAGTAAATGGACAAGTACTTGATAGTTGGCTTGGGAAATGTCGGTGACGAATACGACATGACCCGCCATAATACAGGATTTATGGTATTGGACGCTTTCGCAAAGGCGTCCAATATTGTTTTTGACGACCGGCGCTATGGTTTCGTTGCCGAGACAAGCGTGAAAGGACGCAAACTGTTTCTGCTCAAACCGAGCACGTTCATGAACCTTAGCGGAAACGCCGTGCGCTACTGGCTCAACAAGGAAAATATCGACATCAGCCGGCTTCTCGTCATTGTCGACGACCTTGCTCTGCCTTTGGGTACGCTCAGGCTTAAACCGTCGGGCAGCAACGCCGGTCACAACGGGTTGGGCAACATCCAGTCTGTGCTTGGCACAGAACGCTACTGCCGCCTGCGAGTGGGCATAGGCAACGATTTTCCGCGCGGAATGCAGGTGGAATGGGTGCTTGGACGCTACAATCGGGACGAGCTGAACATACTGCAACCGAAGATTGAAACGGCTTGCGAAATAATCAAGAGTTTCGTCTTGGCCGGCGTGGACATCACGATGAACGCATACAACAAGAAAGGATAGTATGGCCAACGAGGCAAGAGTGGACAAATGGCTGTGGGCAGCACGAATATACAAGACCCGTTCGCTCGCAGCTGACGCTTGCAAGAACGGGCGCATCACGGTGAACGGCGCCAACGTGAAACCATCACACATGGTGAAGGTGGGCGAGACGGTCAGCGTGCGCAAGTCGCCCGTGACCTATTCGTTCCGTATTCTGCAGGCCATAGAGCAGCGTGTCGGTGCGAAACTCCTGCCACAGGTGTACGAAAACGTCACTCCGCCCGACCAATACGAGTTGCTTGAAATGGCACGCATCAGCGGTTTCGTAGACCGTGCACGCGGAACTGGTCGCCCAACAAAGAAAGAACGCCGTTCGCTCGATGCCTTCATCGACCCTGCGGCGTGCGGCTTTGACGACTGGGACGACGGTCTTGACGACTGATTCTTTGACGGTCTCAGTCCACCCGAAGCGGATTCTGATGCTGTTTGAACGGCGTTTGAAGGACCGAAATGCGAGAATGGCGCTTGTGGAAAGCAAGAATTGAGCTTATGAAAAGATGTTGCTATATATAATATGTGTAACACTTTTAACTGAAAGGAAAGATTTATGAGAGTACTGAAAACAATGTTTGCCGTCGCAGTTGTGACTACTATGATGTTGTCATGCACCAGTGCCAGCGACCAGTATGCCGGTTTCACGAGCGTAAACTATACGCCCAAGGTCTACGCCAACACAAGTTACGGACACATCGCCTTTGCAAGCTACGGCAAGTGGGCACTCGAAAAGAGCACAACATCCGACTGGTGTACCGTAAAGGTAACGAGCGGCAGTGCCATGACGTACAACTACATCCCCGTGTTTTTCTCCAAAAACGCCACGGAGAACGCTCGTTCGTGCCAGATGACAGTGCGCGATGTTGACGAAGGTAATGCCTATGTATCGTTCGGCATCACGCAATATGCGGTGCGAGGCGACGGAAGCCTCGGCAATTCACCGCTTGTGAGCGAAATAAAGGGAGACGACGGCAGCGAGATAGCCATAGCCTACGACACGTTGAGCCGTCCGACATCGGTAAAAATCTCCAATGGAGAAACCGTCTACCGCGATATGCCTATCGTCTGGGGTGATACCACTGTGACGATAGCTGGCAATACGGTGAAATACAGTGTCGGCTATCAGCCCAACACAATTGTCACCTCTACAGACACAGTAGGCTACTTCAACAACTATGAGAGCAACGCCCTTTGGTCGTTCAGCTTTCAGGAGCGCAGATCCAGCGGCGACTACTACGGCCACGGTTTCCTGTTCACAAAAGACCTCGACAAGGTGGCCAATCCCGACACCGACACACGTTGTTCCGACAGTTTGCGCTATGTGCACCACTA
Organism: bacterium; assembly: GCA_963630025.1. Lineage (GTDB taxonomy): Bacteria > Bacteroidota > Bacteroidia > Bacteroidales > Bacteroidaceae > Prevotella. The sequence continues at coordinate 14,282 of CAVGKZ010000089.1, forward strand.
TTCTGACGGCACGGTTGTGAAGGATTTCCTCAAGATGACATATAGTGCGACCGACAACCGTCGCCAATCGGTGGATGCAAACCAACTGCTTTTCGGTGCGAAGGAGTGCAGTCCCTACCTGTTGCTCGGCCTTTATCGCTATGCAAGAGCAACAAAAGTGGTGTCTGAGGCCACCGCTTCCGACGGAAAATACTCTGTGGAAACGACGCTCAATGCTGACAAGAGTATCCACACCATGACCGTTACCGACAAGCAGGGCGGCAAGGTGACATACACTTTCAGCTACTATACCGCTGCCTAAGCATCATGAACATAGCCATATTCGTGTCGGGCAACGGTACCAACTGCGAGAACATCATCCGCCACTTCGCCTCTTGCGAGACTTCAAAGGTGGCTTTGGTGCTTAGCAACCGTGCAGACGCTTATGCTATAACACGTGCCGAATCCTTGGGCGTGCCAGTCGAGGTATTGCCCAAGGCCGACTTTTCCGACGAGACCCGGCTCATGGATGTGCTCAATTCCTATAAGATTGACTTCATCGTGCTGGCAGGTTTCCTGCTTATGGTGCCCGGATTTCTCCTGCGCCACTATCCGCATAGGATAATAAACATCCATCCGTCTCTTCTGCCCAAGTATGGCGGACGCGGAATGTACGGACGTCATGTGCACGAAGCAGTCTTCGCCAACCACGAGAGCGAGACCGGCATCACCATCCACTACGTCGGAGAAGTGTGCGACGGCGGCGAAATACTCTTTCAGGCCAAGACGCAACTCTTGCCGGATGACACTCCAGATGATATTGCAGCCAAGGTGCATAGTCTGGAAATGCGATACTATCCCGAAGTGATAGAGCGAGCCATTGAAAGCGCGGCTCAAACTTCAACGAAATAGAAGAAAAAGGAGTCATTGTCTAACCTCCTCTAAAAAACAACAATATGAACAAACAAAGTCAACAAGTCAGTGTGCTGTTTATGCTTTTCGGCATACTGTTCTGCGTCTGCCTAATCACGGCAAACGTGCTCGAAACAAAGCAAATGGTTTTCGGTCCAGTTACAATCACAGGAGGCCTTCTGGTGTTCCCAGTGTCTTACATCATCAACGACTGCGTGTGCGAAGTGTGGGGCTACGGCCGCGCCCGACTGCTCATCTGGATGGGTTTTCTCATGAACTTCATGTTCGTCGCTTTCGGAGCGTTGGCAGATGCCATACCCGGTGCGCCATTCTGGGACAACGATGCCGGCTTCCATGCCGTGTTCGGACTGGCTCCCCGTGTGGCGGCAGCGTCCTTCTTGGCGTTTCTCGTCGGGTCGTTTGTCAATGCCTATGTGATGAGCCGCATGAAAATCTCGTCGGCAGGACGCAAGTTTTCGGCTCGTGCCATACTCAGCACCGTTTATGGCGAGACAGCCGATTCGCTCATTTTCTTCCCTCTCGCCCTGCTCGGCGTGGTGCCTCTTAGCTCCATGCCGTCGCTAATAGTGTCGCAGGTGGTACTGAAAACGCTCTATGAAATCGTTGTTCTGCCAATAACCATCCGTGTGGTTGCCTTTGCAAAGAAGCACGAAGGTGAGGATGTCTACGACCGAGGTATTAGTTATAATGTGTTCAAACTGAAATTCTGATTAGCTATGCAGCAAGAAACGAGACAGAACGAGGGACTCCACGCCCTCGGATCTGCCACAAAATATTCGATGGACTACGCTCCGGAAGTGCTCGAAACGTTTACCAACAAACACCGTGACAACGACTATTGGGTGCAGTTTAACTGCCCGGAGTTCACGTCTCTGTGTCCTATCACCGGCCAACCGGACTTCGCCGAGATAAAAATCCTCTATCTGCCCGACGAAAAGATGGTGGAGAGCAAGAGTCTGAAACTCTATCTCTTCAGTTTCCGCAATCATGGTGATTTCCACGAAGACTGTGTGAACATCATCATGAAAGACTTGATAAAGCTCATGCAGCCCAAATATATTGAGGTTATAGGCATATTCACTCCTCGTGGGGGCATAAGCATCTATCCTTACGCCAACTATGGCCAACCGGGAACCAAGTATGAAACCTTAGCGTGGCAGCGTCTGGCTGACCACAAACCATTCGGTTGACAATAACGAATCAGCCTTTCTGCGCAAGTTCTGAATAGCACCACCGTAAAACACGACGACTGCACCGTCAGCACGGATAGCGGCAAGACGTAATAAAGATATAATCACAATAGTAAGAAAGATTGTTTCAAACAATGGTAATCAGACAACTCGCCATTCTCTTCGGATGTCTCGCCTTGGGCGAACTGATCATCCACCTCACAGGCGTGCCCTTGCCGTCGAGCATATTGGGCATGCTGGTGCTCACGCTACTGCTCAAACTGAAGGTGATACGCCTTGAGTGGGTACAGGGCTTGGCAGACTTTCTCGTGGCCAACATCGGTTTCTTCTTCGTGCCACCAGGCGTGGCGGTGATGCTCTATTTCGACATTATCAAGGCTCAACTGTGGCCGATAGTCACTGCCACTGTGGTGTCCACGGTGATTGTGCTGGCCGTCACGGGATGGGTTCACCAGCTCTACGGCACCACATCGCAAAAGGTTCGCCATCACTTTCACGGCGACGAGGATGAGGAAGGAGGCGACGAATGAGCTACTTCTCCAACGAATTTTTCCTCATTGCCCTCACCTTCGGCACTTATTTCTTTGGCAAACTGCTGCGCAAGTGGACGGGCTGGGTCATTATGAACCCCATTCTCGTGGCCATAACGCTTATGATTGCGTTTCTGAAGATAACTGGCGTGAGCTACGAAACCTACAACGAGGGTGGCCACTTGATAGAGTTCTGGCTGCGTCCGGCGGTTGTTGCGCTCGGAGTGCCACTCTATCTGCAACTCGGAACCATCAAGAAGAACCTCGCACCCATACTCGTGGCCGAACTGGCTGGATGCGTGGCCGGAATAGTGTCGGTGGTTTACATAGCAAAGAAGATGGGAGCGTCGCGCGAAGTGATACTCTCGCTCGCCCCGAAGTCGGTCACCACCCCAATAGCGATGGAGGTGACAAAGGCCGTGGGTGGCATACCTTCGCTCACCGCAGCAGTAGTGGTGTGCGTAGGACTGATGTGCGCCGTGTGCGGATATAAGACAATGGGATTCGCCCACGTGAAGAGTCCCGTGGCGCAAGGCTTGTCGATGGGCACTGCTGCCCACGCAATGGGTACTGCCACGGCTATGGGTGTGAACCAGATACACGGTGCCTACGCAAGTCTCGGACTGACGCTCAACGGCATTTTCACCTCACTGCTCACCCCGTCAATAATCCCTTTGCTCGGCGTATGACGCACCGCAAAGGCTTCGGCCTTACGGAGTTTTTGTATACCTTTGTATAAGATAAGCTGCACTCGGCAATATGAAAGTGCACTTCCATTGCGCTCGATTGCACTATCTTTGTATAAGCTAACCTCTAAAAACCAAGCGAAATGGCACTCGAAAACGACAAGCAATATAAGGTTTTGTTCATCTGTCTGGGCAACATCTGCCGCTCTCCTGCGGCCGAAGGCATAATGAAGCACATTGTAAGCGAAGCAGGGGACAGTGACAGATTCACTATCGACTCGGCCGGCATGGGCGACTGGCACGTGGGGCAACTGCCCGACCGCCGCATGAGAAACCATGGCCAGAGCCACGGATATACGTTTGACAGTCGCGCAAGGCAGTTTTCAAAGGCCGACTTCAACCGCTTCGACACCATTGTCACCATGGACAACGACAACTACCAGGCCGTGACAGCCTTGGCATCTACCGCAGAGGACAAGGCCAAGGTGGTGCGCATGGCCGACTATCTCACCCATCATCCCGGGCAAACCACAGTACCCGACCCGTACTACGGCGGCGACAAGGACTTTGAACTGGTGATAGAACTGCTCGAAGACGCCTGTCTTGGTCTGTACAAAAGTCTAACCCACAAGCAATCGTCACGACAATGGAGATGAGCCAAGAGTCACGCACGGCATGGAATATCATAGAGAACACCGGGGCGAACCTGTTCCTTACGGGCAAGGCCGGCACAGGCAAGACCACATTTCTCAAGGAACTCCGACGGCTGTCGCCCAAGCGCATGGTGGTGCTCGCGCCCACTGGCATTGCAGCAATCAATGCCGGAGGCGTCACAATCCACTCGTTTTTCCAACTTCCTTTGTCACCCTACGTGCCCGGAGCCACCTTCGGAGGCGGTGACAACCGTAGGTTTAAGATAGGAAAGGTGAAGCGTGACATCATACGCACCACCGACCTGCTCGTGATTGACGAGGTGAGTATGGTGCGCGCCGACCTGCTCGATGCCATCGACTCGGTGATGCGCCGCTACCGCAAGCACGACAAACCGTTTGGCGGAGCGCAGTTGCTAATGATTGGCGACGTGCAACAGTTGGCTCCGGTGGTGAAAGACGATGAATGGGCAATGCTCTCGCAGGTCTACGACACGCCTTTCTTCTTCTCAAGCAAGGCTCTCGCTCTGGCTGGATACCTCACAGTGGAACTGCGAACGGTGTATCGGCAGCAGGACAACAACTTCATTTCCCTGCTCAACCAGATACGCGAGAACCGTGCCACGGCCGAAACCTTGGCGGCACTCAACCGCCGCTATATCCCAAACTTCCGTCCGGTACCTGGCAGCGACTACATTAGGCTGACCACACACAACCGTCCGGCACAGGAAATCAACGAACAGGAACTGGACAAGTTGTCCTCCAAGCTACACTGCTTCACCGCCGAAGTGGGCGGAAACTTCCCCGAATCTTCTTATCCCGCAGACTTTCAGCTCCGGTTAAAGGCCGGGGCGCAGATAATGTTCATCAAGAACGACACCAACCACCGCTACTTCAACGGCATGATAGGCGAAGTCCTTGAGGTGGAAGACGACAGCATTACGGTGCGCGGAAAGAATGGTGGCAGTCCGTTTGAGATAGAAAAAGCGGAGTGGACCAACTCGAAATACACGCTCGACGACACTACCAAGGAGATAAAGGAGAGCGTGGAAGGCGTGTTCCGCCAGTATCCCGTGCGACTGGCTTGGGCGATTACGATACACAAGAGTCAGGGACTCACCTTTGAACACGCCATAATAGATGCGTCAAACTCCTTTGCACACGGTCAGACCTATGTAGCTTTGAGCCGCTGCAAGTCGCTCGACGGACTGGTGTTGAGCCAACCGCTCAGCCCTTCGGCCATAATAAGCGACAGCCAACTGGACGACTTCAACAGTCATATAGCCGACAACGGCCCTACAGACATTCAGGTTAGTTCGCTCGCAAGAGACTTTGTGGTGGCGAATATGGACGACCTGTTTGACCTGAGCGGACTGAAGGCAGCCACAAACATGGTGATACGCACCCTGTCGGAGCACCTCTCGCGCCGCTATCCCGACCTGCTTGACGCTTACCGCAGAACCATTGCGCCCATGGAACAGCTTATGGTGGTGGCGCAGAAGTTCCGTGTGCAATACTCCCAACTGATGGCCAACTGCAACGATGCAGCCAATCCGCAGATACAAGACCGCATACATAAAGGTGCGGAATACTTCCGTGAGCACCTGAAAGAACTCGGTTCGCTGATAAAGAAAACGCAAGTGAGCACCGACAACAAGATGGTGCACAAGCAGTTTGACGAGCGTTTCGACGTGCTCAAGGAGACGTTCGGCATGAAGATTCAGCTGCTCAACTATGAGAGCAAGCCCGAAACAGCGTTCTCCGTGGCCGACTATCTCCGCGCCAAAGCCTGCTTCCTGCTCGGCCAACAGCCGCCAAGTCCCCAAAAACAGTCGAAACGCTCGACAAAAGGTACTGCGCCGCGAACGTCAAACGACCCGAACAGCACAACAAATACCCCTAAACAGCCCAAAGAGCCCAAGCCCAAGAAGACTCCAACAGGCGAGATAAGCCTCGAAATGTTCAACCGGGGAATGACAATAGAACAGATTGCAGCAGAAAGAGGCCTCGCCATCAGCACCGTATTCGGCCATCTGGTGAAATTTGTGGGCGAGGGACGGCTCGCACTAAACAAGATCGTGAGCCGTGAACATGAGATTGCCATCAGCAACTACCTCATTGCCCACCCCGAAGTGACCACCATGTCGGAGGTAAGGGATGCACTTGGCGAAGATTACAGCTACAACGAAATCCGCGCAGTCATCGTTTCCATGGAGAAAGAGTCGGAACAAAGCTGAGCCAATCGCCCCTCTACGCACAGCATCCGCACGGGACAGGACGCAGAAAAGGCGCACCAGACAAATAATCCAGTACGCCTTTTCCTTTTAATACATGGCTTTCAAATCGTCAAGCTGCGCTTTTCAGACAGCCGACACCGCACAGGGCAATGTTATCCGACAGTGATTTGGCGAGCTACCTTGGATGTTTTCTGCTCCAGTTTGGGCAGCGAAACGGTGAGAACTCCATTCTCCACGTGTGCCGAAATCTTGTTGCGGTCAACGTCGTCGGGCAGAATCAGGGTCTGCTCAAACTTGCTGTAAGAGAACTCCCGGCGCAGATAGCGGGCGTTGTCGCCACCCTCCTTGTGCTCATCCTTGGTTTCTAATTTCACGGTGAGGTTTCCTTCATCGTTGATGTGAACCATTACGTCTTCCTTTTTCATGCCCGGAGCACCCAGTTCCACGATATATTCGCGGTCAGTTTCCTTAACGTTCACTGCGGGAGCCGTAGCGTTGGCTTTCGGCATATAGTAATCTGTACCAAAGAAGTCTCCGAATACGTCGGGCAACCATGCTGTGTTTCTTCTAATCGATGTCATAGTCAAATCTCCTATAGTTTAATTTTTGTCGTTGTTATGTTTGCTTCTGGGCTTCCTCCTTTGGGGGTTGCCCGTTCGCAACAACTATTCCGCAACAAACATACCAAGCGTATTTTATATGACATTATGGCCGATTTGCGTGTCAAAACGTCAGTTTTGAGACAAAAAATGACTTGATTTGAGCCTAAGACGCAGCCTGATTGCACGCCTTGATAGCCTTCATCACGGCCACAGCCTGCTCCACCGTCGCCACCTTGTCGACTATCATTGAGCGGCGTTCGTTGTGTTCGCGCAGGTTGCAGCGGCGCAGGTTGGCGGAGACGTAGGCCAGAATGGCATCGAAAGCGCGGCTGCGGTAGTACAGACTCTGTGGATTTGACGGGAAAACGATGGTCATCCGTCCCTGCTTGAGTATCACCTTTTCGCAGCCGAGAGCCTTGCCCATGCGCCTCAGCGGCACCACTTGCATCAGCTCCTCGCCCTCCTTTGGCACCGGGCCGAAGCGGTCTATAAGTCGTTGACGATACTGTTCCAGCTCGGCGTCGGTCTTCAGATTGTCCAGTTCGCGATAGAGCAGCATGCGCTCGCTGTCGCCCGGCACGTAGGAGTCGGGGAAATACATCTCAAGATCGCTCTCCACTGCGCAGTCGTCCACGAAGTCGCCGCCGACGAGACCGGCCTTTTGCTCCTTGTCGGAATACAGTTCGGCAAACTCGTCGTTCTTCAGTTCCGTCACCGCCTGATTGAGTATCTTCTGATAGGTCTCATAGCCGAGGTCGGCAATGAAGCCGCTCTGCTCCGCACCGAGCAGGTTTCCGGCACCACGGATGTCGAGGTCCTGCATGGCAATGTTTATTCCCGAACCGAGGTCGGAGAAGTTTTCGAGAGCCTCCAGCCTTCGCCGCGACTCCTGATTGAGGTCAGCAAGTGGCGGAGCGAGCAAGTAGCAGAACGCCTTGCGGTTGCCTCGCCCCACACGGCCTCGCATCTGGTGGAGGTCGCTAAGCCCGAAGTTCTGCGCACCGTTTATAATAATGGTATTGGCATTGGGAATGTCGATGCCGTTCTCCACGATTGTGGTGGAGAGAAGCACGTCGTAGTCGTGGTTGCTGAAGTCTATGATGATGCGCTCCAGTTCCTCCGGCTTCATCTGTCCGTGGCCTATGGCTATGCGTGCATCGGGGATGTACTTCTTTATCACGGAAGCTATGTGCTCCAGGTCACTGATGCGGTTGTTCACGAAGTAGACCTGGCCGTTGCGGCTCATCTCGAAATTGATTGCGTCGGCAATGATTTCCGGACTGAACGTGTGTATCTCCGTCTGTATGGGATAGCGGTTGGGCGGCGGAGTCTGTATGGTGCTCATGTCGCGCGCGCCCACAAGCGAGAACTGGAGCGTGCGCGGTATGGGCGTGGCCGACATGGTCAGGGTGTCTATGTTGGTCTTCAGCTGGCGCAGCTTCTCCTTTGTGGCCACGCCGAACTTCTGTTCCTCGTCGATAATGAGCAGTCCGATGTCCTTGAACTTAACCGACTTGCCTATCAGCTTGTGCGTACCCACGATTATGTCGATTTTTCCGTCGGCCAAATCGGCCAGCACCTCGCGCGTCTGCTTGGCGCTCCGCGCACGGGTGAGATAGTCCACCCTTACGGGAAAGTCCTTCAGGCGTTTGCAGAACGTGCGGTAGTGCTGATAGGCCAGCACGGTTGTGGGCACGAGCACAGCCACCTGCTTGGAGTCGCACGCCGCCTTGAACGCCGCACGCACCGCCACCTCTGTCTTGCCAAAGCCCACGTCGCCGCACACCAGGCGATCCATGGGTCTGGCACGCTCCATGTCGGCCTTGACTTCTTGGGTGGCCTTGAGCTGGTCGGGCGTGTCTTCATAGAGGAAACTGGCCTCCAGTTCGTGTTGCATAAACGAGTCGTGGCTGAAGGCAAAGCCCTTTTCATTGCGTCTGCGGGCGTAGAGCCGTATCAGGTCGCGCGCCATGTCCTTTATCTTCTTCTTGGTGCGGTCCTTGAGCCGTTCCCACTGCCCCGTGCCGAGCTGGCTCAGGCGCGGTGCCTCGCCGTTGTCCTGCCCCTTATACTTCGACACTTTATATAAAGTGTGTATGGACACGTATATGGAGTCGCCGTTCTGATACTGTATCTTGATCATCTCCTGGTAGCCGTCGCCCTGCGGCATGCGCACAAGTCCGCCGAAGCGGCCTATGCCGTGGTCGACGTGCACCACGTAGTCGCCCACTTCAAACTGCTTCAGCTCCTTCAGCGTGAGTGCCACCTTGCCGCTGCGCGCCTCGTCGGAACGCAGGTTGTACTTGTGGAAACGGTCGAATATCTGGTGGTCGGTGAAGATGCACACGTGCAGGTCGGCATCGGCAAAACCCTCGTGCAGCGTGTTTTGCACCGGAGTGAACTCGATGGCCGAACAAGAGTCTGCTGCCGAAGAACCGTCGGGGGCAGCCAGAATCTCGCGCAACCGTTCGTTCTGCTTCTGGCTGTCGGCCAATATGAACAGGCGGTATCCCTGTATGAGATAGTCGTCGAGCGAACGGCGCAGCAGAGTGAAGTTTTTGTGGAACAAGGGTTGGGCGGTTGTGTTGAAACGGATGGCGGCATCGGGAACGCGCACGCGGCGGTTGCCGGTCTCCACGAGACGGAAACGAGCTGTTCCGGCGGCAAAGTCGCTGCCCGTGCAGAGCCTCATCTCCTTGCGCATGGCGTCTATTATATTCTTGCGCTCCATCTCCGTTGCGCCCTCCAGCCGCTCGGTCACGGCCTGCTGCGAAAAGCCTTCGTCGTAGATGCGCCCCACACGGTCCTGCACATAGGCCATGTCCTTGGCCACAAGCACGGTGTCTTCGGGCAGAAAGTCGAGCAGCGGCACCTGGTCGGCAGGCTGTTCGGCCATTTCGGGCACAATCTCCACGCTGTCTCTTCGGTCGCGCGACAACTGCGTGCTCACGTCGAAGGTGCGTATAGAGTCCACATCGTCGCCGAAAAAGTCTATGCGAAAGGGATATTCGCTGCTGAAGGAATAGACATCGAGTATGCTGCCGCGCATGGCAAACTGGCCCGGCTCATAGACATAGTCGGTTTCCTTGAAGTCCAGACTGCGCAGCGTGCGGCACACCTCGGCCACGTCCACGGTCTGCCCTTGGCGCAGTTGCAGCGTGCGACTGTCAAGCCGCTGGCGCGAAACCACCAGTTCGGCCACAGCCTCCGGATAAGTCACCACATAGAGCGGCCGCGCAGAAGCAGACTCTCCCCCACCCTTTGCACCAAGTTGTGCGCTCAACCGACCCAACGCCTCGGTGCGGAGTATCTCGTTGGCGGAGTCGCGCTGGGCATACTTCACCGCACGACGATAGGAAGAGGGGAAAAACAGCACGTCGGAGAGTCCCAGAATCTGGGTCAAATCGTGATAGAAATAGCCGGCTTCGTCGGCATCTTGCAGTATGAACAACGCCGTCTGCGGGCACCTTGTCGCCAAAGCGGCGAACGCCATAGGTGCGGACGAGGCCACAAGACCGTCGAGCGACACCGTCCGTATGGAGGGGTTGCACAACGCATTGGCCAAAGCCCCGACCTGCGGGAGCTTGGCATACAAATCCTTAAGTTCCTTTATATCCATCTGGAAAACAGGGCAACGGTAGTGCAAACGAGCGGAAAGAAAACTCGTTTTCAGTTTCCCGAGTGCAGCCTACCTTATGCAAAGGTAGTGCAAACGAGCGGAAAGAAAACTCGTTTTCAGTTTCCCGAGTGCAGCCTACCTTATGCAAAGGTAGTGCAAACGAGCGGAAAGAAAACTCGTTTTCAGTTTCCCGAGTGCAGCCTACCTTATGCAAAGGTAGTGCAAACGAGCGGAAAGAAAACTCGTTTTCAGTTTCCCGAGTGCAGCCTACCTTATGCAAAGGTAGTCGAAAAATGCGAGAAAACAGGTGGAGGGCGGCTGTTATTTGGAGACGCAAGGAGCCATGAGGCATCGGAAAGGTGCGTTTTGGACGCGTTTGCAGCCCGTTTTCATCCCACAAACAGCCCGCCTACTTCAAGACACATAAAAACCGTAAGCAAAACACTGTCGATTGCTTACAGCATCTCTTATACACAGGATTGCAAAGCGATACTGTAAGCAAAACCAACCGATATGGTTTCGGATTGAAAACGGCACGTTTAGCACCCGTAAACATGCCATTTACGATGGCTAAACGCGCCGTTTACGAGTCGCAAATGGCATAGTTAGCATGCGTAAATGGCCGAGTTGCGAAATGGAGTTGGGCAAAGGGGGTAATGCAGGCTGCATATAGCCTGATGACTTAGTGCCGTTGCGGCGGTGAAAAAACGTGGCGCTTTGCTTTGCTTTGTCGGTGTCTTGCATTAACTTTGCAAGGACTTAGGTCTTTATAATTGACAATATGACAGGGAAACAGAAGATAACGATATCGGAGAATTTGCGCGAGGCGTTGGCCAAGGCCATCGCCGACTGTCCCCACGACAAGCTCTTCACGCTTGCCGACGAGACCACCGACCGCCTGTGCCGCCCACTGGCCGACGGAACCGTGGGCATGGACGGGGCGCAAGGCATAGTGATAGGGGCGGGCGACACCTGCAAGACGCTTGAGTCGCTGGCTCACGTGTGGACGGAGCTGGGGCGCATGGGCGCCACGCGCCATTCGCTCATCGTCAACATAGGTGGCGGAATGGTGACCGACCTTGGCGGTTTCGCCGCATCGACATTCAAGCGCGGCATACGCTTCATCAACATCCCCACATCGCTGCTGGCCATGGTTGACGCGTCGGTGGGCGGAAAGACGGGCATAAACCTGAACGGACTGAAAAACGAGGTGGGCGTGTTCTCCAACGCCGACTGCGTGATTATTGACACCGAGTTTCTGCGCACAATGGATGCGGAGAACCTGCTGTCGGGCTACGCCGAGATGCTGAAGCACGGGCTGCTCAACACAAGGGAGATGTGGGCAGAGCTGCTGGCGTTTGACATCAGCCATCCCGACCTCGCGCAGCTGCGCCGCATGGTGGCCGAGTCGGTGGCGGTGAAGGAGCGCGTGGTGGAGAGCGACCCCACGGAGCAGGGCTTGCGCAAGGCCCTCAACCTGGGCCACACCGTGGGCCATGCCTTCGAGTCGCTCGCACTGAAGCGCAAGCCAGTGTTGCATGGCTATGCCGTGGCCTACGGACTGGTGTGCGAACTCTATCTGAGCGCGGCCAAGGAGGGCTTCCCTGCCGACGTGCTGCGCCAGACGGTGGCTTTCATCAACGAGAACTATGGCAAGATGGACATATCGTGCGACGACTATCCGCAGTTGATAGAGCTGATGACGCACGACAAGAAGAACACCTCGGGCAACATAAACTTCACGCTGCTGGGCGGCATAGGCGACATACGCATAAACCGCACGGCCACCAAAGAGGAGATTTGCGAGGCTCTCGATTTCTACCGCGAGGGACTCTGACCTGCTGTGAAGCAGGCTTCTTGCGCTGCGGTGTCAGCCTATGGCCTTGCCTATCCAGTGGCCTACGGCAACGGCAGCCATGCCCAAGGCGATACTCCCCATGATGTAGAGGCTGAGCATGAGTCCGTCGCCATCCTTGGCGAGTCCGTAGCCCTCGTTCATAAAGGAGGAAAAGGTGGTGAAGCCGCCGCAGAACCCTGTGGTGAGAAACAGTTTCGTCTGTGGCGTGAGTCCGCCTCCGAGTGGCAAGGCCGACACGAAACCGATGATGAGACATCCAACGACGTTGACCAAAAACGTGCCCAATGGGAATGGAGAATGAACTAAAGTTATGGCTAAACGGGACACGATATATCTCATGCCACCGCCAAAGAAGCTGCCGAGGCCGACTATCAGAAACTCTTTCATGCTGTTGTGTTGTGTGAATAATGTGGAGACATATAAAACGCCCATCGCCAAAGCGGTGGGCGTTTGCCGTATTCTGCGGGTACAACCGCTATTTCTTGTCGTAGGCGTGCTGCGGATAGTCGAGAGTGTAGTGCAGGCCGCGGCACTCCTTGCGCTCTATGGCCCAGCGGGTGATGAGGTAGCCCACGTTTATCATGTTGCGAAGCTCGCAAATGTCGCGGCTTGCCTTTACGCGCTTAAAGAGATTCTCGGTCTCTTCATACAGCATGTCGAGCCTGTCCCATGCACGCTTCAGTCGCAGGTCGCTGCGCACGATGCCCACATAGTTGCTCATAATCTCGCCAACCTCCTTTACGCTCTGCGTGATGAGCACCTTCTCTTCGTTGGTCATAGTGCCTTCGTCGTTCCACTCGGGCACTTTCTCGTTGAAGTCGTACTCGTCTACATGGGCAAGCGAGTGTTTGGCAGCTGCATCCGCATAGACCACAGCCTCGATGAGCGAGTTGCTTGCCAGACGGTTGCCTCCGTGCAGTCCGGTGCACGAACATTCGCCGAGAGCGTAGAGCCGCTCTATGCTCGACTGGCCGTTGAGGTCAACCTTTATACCGCCGCACATGTAGTGGGCTGCCGGACGCACGGGTATGTAGTCGGTGGTGATGTCGATGCCTATGCTCTTGCACTTGGCGTAGATGTTGGGGAAGTGGCGCTTCGTTTCCTCTGCGTCTTTGTGGGTCACATCGAGGCAAACGTGGTTCAAGCCGTGTATCTTCATCTCCTTGTCTATGGCTCTTGCCACGATGTCGCGCGGCGCGAGAGACAGACGGCTGTCGTATTTCTCCATGAAAGTCTCGCCGTTTGGCAATTTCAATATGGCGCCATAGCCGCGCATGGCCTCGGTGATGAGGAACGCCGGATGGGTTTCGCCGGGGTGGTAGAGTGCTGTGGGGTGGAACTGGACGAACTCCATGTCGGCCACAGTGCCCTTGGCGCGGTAGACCATTGCCTCGCCGTCGCCCGTGGCAATCACGGGGTTGGTGGTGCTTTGGTATACGGCTCCGCATCCTCCGGTGCACATCACCGTCACCTTGCTCAGGTAGGTGTCCACCTTCTGCGTGTCGGGATTGAGCACATATGCGCCGTAACAATATATATAAGGTGTGCGGCGGGTGACGCGCGCGCCCAAATGGTGTTGCGTGATTATCTCCACGGCGAAGTGGTTCTCCTTGATTTCGATGTCGGGATTGTTGCGCACGGCCTCCATGAGTCCGCGCTGTATCTCGGCACCGGTGTCATCGGCATGGTGCAGTATGCGGAACTCCGAGTGGCCTCCCTCGCGGTGAAGGTCAAATTCGCCACCTTCCTTGCGGTCGAAGTTTACGCCCCAACCAACCAGTTCCTCTATCTGCGACGGCGCATTGCGCACCACCTGCTCCACGGCGCGGCGGTCACTGATGTAGTCGCCGGCAATCATCGTGTCTTCAATGTGTTTTTCAAAGTTGTCGATTTTCAGGTTTGTCACCGATGCAACGCCACCCTGTGCAAACGAGGTGTTGGCATCTTCGAGCGTAGTCTTGCATATCAGACAAACTTTCCCCTTGTGTGCTCTTGCAATTTTCAGAGCGTAACTCATGCCAGCTACGCCGGAACCTATTATAAGAAAGTCGTATTTGAATACCATAACAGTGTTTTTTGGATGTTGCAAAAGTATACATTTTAATCCGTAAGGGATATTTTTGTAATGTTATATTTTTGCGTTTACTGCGTTTTTCCGTAAATTTGTGGTCAATTATGTGGTGTTGTTGCGCCTTATAGGCTGTTGCTTCCGTTTATGCATGGCCTCGGGGCGTGGCCTATGTGCGTGTGTCGGGTGTTGCGAAAATGCAGTCCGGCTGGCGTGTCCACACCTTACTATATATATGAAACATTTCTTGTTTTTCGTTCTGTCTGCCGTATTCGCGCCCTTGATGGCGTTGGCGCAAACAGACAATCAGCTTGACGACAACGACGAAACCGCTGAACAGGGCGACTCAGTGGCCGTGGACACGGTGGCAGCGGAGACCGCTCTGCCGTGGCCGGACAATGCCAAGTCGGCCTTGGAACACCTGTTGGACAGCCGTATGTTTGAGACTTCGCAAGTGGGACTGATGGTCTATGACCTCACAGCCGACAGCACAATATTCCAAAAGAACGAGCGGCAGATGATGCGTCCGGCATCGACAATGAAGCTGCTCACCGCCATAGCTGCCATCGACCGGCTCGGTGGTTCGTACCTGTTGCGCACTTCGCTCTGCTATAAGGGCAAGATAGAGAACCGCACTCTCACTGGCGACGTGTATTGCGTTGGCGGTTTCGACCCGAGATTCAACGCCGACGACATGAATGCCTTTGTGGAAGGACTGCGAAGCATGGGCGTTGACACGATACGTGGCCGCATCGTGGCAGACAAGTCCATGAAAACGAGCGACACACTTGGCGAGGGATGGTGCTGGGACGATGACAACCCCGTGTTGTCGCCTCTGCTTGTGTCTCGCAAAGACAGGTTTGTGGAACGGTTCATAGAGGAGCTGCGCGAGTCGGGAGTTGTGGTTGAGGCTTACAACTCCGAGGGTGAGGCCCCGCAGGATGCCTCCGTGGTATGCGCACGTTCGCACACCATCGACCAGATACTCACGCGGATGATGAAGGAAAGCGACAATCTCTATGCCGAAGCGCTGTTCTATCAGGTGGCAGCTGCCTCAGGCGACCGTCCGGCAAAGGCTTCCCACGCCCGTTCGGCGATAAAGAAACTGTTGGGCAAAGCCGGACTGGACGCTTCTATGTGTAAGATTGCTGACGGCAGCGGACTCTCCTTATACAATTATGTGTCGGCGGAAATAGAGACAAAGCTGCTGCGCTATGCCTACCGCAACTCCAATATATACCTGCATCTGTATCCCTCGCTGCCAATAGCCGGTGAAGACGGTACTCTGCGCAAGCGCATGAAGGGCACTCACGCCGAGAGTAACGTGAGGGCAAAGACCGGAACGCTCACTGGAGTGTACTCGCTTGCGGGCTACTGCACGGCTGCCAACGGTCATGTGCTGTGCTTCGCGATACTGAATCAGGGAGTGCTTCACGGCAACAACGCCCGCTCTTTTCAGGATAAGGTGTGCTCCGTGCTGTGCCGACCGTAGCGCGATACAAGGAAAATCAGAATTTATGCGTAATTTTGCATAGGGCAAAACGACAACAGTAACTATATCCAACATGACAACAGACACCAACACCGGCAGCACAAACGGACAAAAGCTCGTAATCAGAGTGGGGCGAGGATCGCTGGCTTTCGCCTCCACAAAGATGGAAAGCGGTGAAGCCAAGGTGACATACGAACCATATACGGTGCGCAGCGGTGTGTCGCTTGCGGCCAATCTGCGCGAGGCGTTCAAAGAAGGCGGACTTCCGTCGGCTGACTACCGCAAGGTTCTGGTGCTTGTGGATGCCCCTGTGCTGATGGTTCCGGTAGACTTATATAACGAAAGTGAAGCTCCAATGCTCTACGCCCACGCCTTTCCGCACAACAAGAGTGCCGTTACGGCGGTGGCCGACGTGCTGCCCGACCTCAATGCGGTGGCGGTGTTCGGCGTGAACAAGGACTTGAAACTCGTCATAGACGACCGTTTCCCAGTCGTACAGTACGGCACCGTCATGGGTTCTGTGTGGAGATACTTGTATAAACGCAGCTTTACCGGTACGCGAGGCAAACTCTATGGCTATTTCCATGGTCGCCATCTGGAACTGTTCCGCTTCGGCAAAAACCGTTTCAAGTTCTGCAACGCCTTTGAAGTGGATAACGCCCACGATGCGGCCTACTTCATTCTTTGCGTGTGGAAGCAACTTGGCATGGATGCGGATGGCGACGAACTGTTTCTCGTGGGCGACATACCTGAACGGGAATGGCTCATAGGTGAGATGAAAAGCTATCTGCACAGAGTGTATACAGTCAACCCGGCTGGCGATTTCAACCGTGCTCCGGTTACGCAGATAAAGGGTATGCCGTATGATTTGATGACTTTTTTTGTAAAAGGGAGGTGACAACCGATGCGTGTGATAACAGGAAAATACAAAGGAAGGCGGTTTGACATACCGCGGACGTTCAAGGCAAGGCCGACAACCGACTTTGCCAAGGAGAATATCTTCAATGTTCTTGGTTCTTATGTGGACTTCGACGGAGCTGCGGCACTTGACTTGTTTTCCGGAACGGGCAGCATTTCGCTTGAAATGTTGTCGCGAGGCTGCTCCCGTGTGGTCAGTGTGGAACAGGACAGAGACCACCACGCTTTCATAGTGCAGTGCTTGAAGAAGCTTGGCGACAACTGTTGTCTGCCTCTTCGCACCGATGCGTTGCGCTTCATAAAGGCTTGCCGTGAACAGTACGACATCGTTTTTGCCGATCCACCATACGCTTTGCCCGAACTGCCGAGCATCCCAGGAATGATAATAGAGAAAGGTTTGGTGAAAGAAGGTGGCGTACTGGTGTTTGAACACGGTGCGAAAAACGACTTCAGTTCACTGCCTAACTTTGCCGAACGCCGTGCTTATGGAAGCGTAAACTTCTCGATATTCCGGTTCTGAATAGCGTTTGCACCACCTTATGATATTCAACAGAGCAACTCGTATATGGTTGCTCTAGAATAGAGGCGACAGCATCCTCGCCACGCTTTCTGTCAGTCTCTTTATGAATCTTGGCTTCATGCGCTTCTCCACGTCCTTGAACGCCACGGTTCGCGTTTGGTCGTGCAGGAATATCTCCTTGAAACGCAACGCTGTGCTCTCGTCGTAGATAAAAACGTTGCCCTCAAAGTTGTTTTCGAAACTTCGGAAGTCGAAGTTAGCCGAGCCGCATGACACCAAAGAGTCGTCGCAGATGAACAGTTTGCTGTGCAGGAAACCACCGTTGTACAAGTAAACTTCCGCTCCGGCCTTTACCAACTCGCGCAGATACGACCGTCCTCCCCATTCGGCAAGGCGCGCATCGGTCTGCCACGGCACTATTATGCGCACGTCCAAACCGCCGAGAATGGCTGTCTTCAGTGCGAAGAGCACCGGTTCGTTGGGCAGAAAATAGGGTGATTCGATGTATATATACTTGCGTGCGGCTAGGATAAGCCGCACGTAGCCCTGCATTATCTCCGGGTTTGCTGATATGGGACTGCTCGTCACGGTCTGTATAATGCAGTTGTTTGGTTCAGCCACAAGCGGTTGCGGATAGTATTTCCGATCGGAAATGAGCGTGCGGTCAACGAAGTACCAGTCTATGAGAAACGCCCTTTGCAGTCCGTAAACTGCTCCACCTGTCACCTTTACAGCAGTGTCGCGCCAAGGGCTGCTGTCCTTCCCTTTGACATAACGCAAGGCAATGTTCATTCCGCCAATGAATCCCACCTGTCCGTCTATTACTACAATCTTGCGGTGGTTGCGGTAGTTGACCTTACTTGTGAACGAGGGGAAGCGCACGGGCAGGAACGGACATACCTCAATGCCCTCTTCGCGCAAGCGTTCAAAGAACCTGTGGCTTACGTTCCAGCATCCAACGTCGTCGTATATCACCCTTACTTCAACGCCGCAGCGCGCCCTGTCAATCAGCGCGTCGGCAACGAGTGTGCCCAAGGCGTCGTCCTCGAATATGTAGAAGTCCATGTGGATATGGTTCTTGGCCTTGCTGATGGCTGCCAAGAGTGCAGGGAAGAAGGCGTAGCCGTCAGTATATACTTCAAGGGCGTTGTCCTTGAATGGCATGGCGAAGTTCTGGTTGATGAACAAGTCAACCGTCTGCTTGTGCTTCTCAGGTACTTTGAGGTCGTGCTGCTCCACAAATTCGAGCATCGCACGTTTGGTCAGTTGGTTCATACTGCGCGAACTAACCAGTCGTTCGCGCCTTGTGTTGACACCGAAAAAGAGATAGAAGATGATGCCGACAAAGGGTATGAAGTAAATCACGAGCACCCACGCCATGGTTTTGGCCGGTTGGCGGTTGTCCATAAGCACGTGAACAATCATCAACACCACGATTATTTCGTATAAAGCTACGAATGTGAGGTAAAGTCCGTGCATAGGCGTGTGGTTTGTTCGTTAGGTCTAGTAGTAGGACAGGTGGACTTACACGATGAGGTCGCTGCCTATCTGTCGGGCGAGAATGTCGCGCAACTGCTGCGTTTCCTTGTAGTCCTGCATGAGAGCTTTTATGGTCTCCATGTCTCCGCCCGACTGTTTCAGTTGCGACTGTATGTCCTTCAGCCGCTTTTTCACTATGCTCAGGCGGAAATCGAGCACAAGGTGGTTGATTTTTTGCTGCAGGTCTTCTGACTTTATCTCCGGTTCGAGACTGCGACTGAGCTGGTAGTGGTTGATGGCAAGCCGCGTTGCGAGGTTGCTTATGTCCACGTCGTGATGCCCCATGAAGTAGGCTTCCGCCTTGAAGTCCGGGTCGCCGCAGTGCTCCACGGCCTCGCTGAGTATGCGGTTGTACAGTTCTTGGCTGAACTGCAGTCCGTCTTGTGCAAAGTCGTAGTCAACATACTGCGCCAGAGTGAGGTTCACCGTCTGTCCGTCTTCCGTTTCCAGTCCCTCATATATCACCTCTTCGCCGTGGCGAATCACGAGTTGCATAATCAGCAGTTCCACCTCAGCCACCTGTTCGTCGGTGGTGTGAAGTCCTATGGCAGGCATCTTTGCCTGTCCCTGCTCCGCTGCTTCGGCTTCCCGTTCCTGTCTCCGCTGTTCCCTTTCCGACTCCTTCGCCTTCTCTTCCTTGTTGCTGCGGATGAATTTGTTGGTGGTGTTCACGAGCGTCTGCTCGCTCATCTCCAGCCGTTCGGAGCATTCGCGCAGATAAGTGTCGCGTGTTATTTGGTTGGGAATTACCGACACGCTCTTCACTATGCTGCTGATTGCCTCCGACCTCTTGATGGGGTCGGTCACTCCGCGCAGCATGTGGTCGGTCTTGAAACGGATGAAGTCTGTCTGGTTGTCGGCGATGTACTGGCGGAAGCTCTCCGCTGTGTGCTTTCTTGAGAAGCTGTCGGGGTCGTCGCCGTCGGGCAAGACGAGCACCTTGATGTTCATTCCCTCGGCCAGAAGCATGTCCGTACCGCGCATGGCGGCATGTATTCCGGCCTCGTCGCCGTCGTATAGCAGCACGATGTTCGACGTGAAGCGGTGCAGAATGTGTATCTGGTGTACGCTCAAGGCGGTGCCGGAGTTGGCCACAACGTTCTCTATGCCGCACTGGTGCATGGCAATAACGTCGGTGTAGCCCTCCACCATGAACACACTGTCTTCCTTCACTATTGCGCGCTTGGCCTGATAGAGACCGTAGAGTTCGTGGTCTTTGTGGTAGATGTCCGACTCCGGCGAGTTGACATACTTCTGCTGAACGCCCTTTGTGCGCGAGTCGAGCAGTCGGCCTCCGAAGGCGTTCACCTGTCCGCTTACGCTCAGCCACGGAAAAATAACCCTGCCGGCATAGCGGTCAACGAGTTCACCGTTGTCCTTCTTATAGCACAAGCCGGTCTTTATCAGAAACTCTTCCTTGTAGCCCTTACTCAGAGCCGCTGCTGAAAGACTACTCCTGTCGGGTAGAGCATAGCCCAGCTGAAACTTGTTTATAATGTCGTCACGGAAGCCTCGGCTGCGGAAATACTGCAAGCCTATGGCCTGGCCGTCGGGATTGTTTCGCAGAATGTCGCGGAAATAGTCCTTCGCCCATTCGTTGACGATGAACATGCTCTCTCTCTCGCTGGCTTCACGCTTTTCGTCGTCGGAGAGTTCACGCTCCTTAATCTCAATGTTATATTTCTTGGCGAGCCACTTCAGAGCCTCGGGATAGGTCATCTGCTCGTGCTCCATGATGAACTTCACCGCATTGCCGCCTTTGCCGCAGGCGAAGCAGTGGCAGAGTCCCTTGGCCGGCGACACTACAAACGAGGGCGTCTTGTCGTCGTGAAACGGACAAAGCCCCTTGTAGTTGACTCCGGCCTTGCGTAGACTGACAAAGTCGGAGACGACATCAACGATGTCGGCTGCGTCCATTATGCGGTCAACGGTGGCTCTGTCTATCATTCTGCCGTGTAGATAAGTTGTTTAGTCGTACATGGGCTTGTTTTGTGCTTTTGTGGCAGAGGGGGCGCAGCGGGGACGCAGCGCCTACTAAGCCTTCGCGCACAAGAGTCCTTCTCTTTTATTTCAGGTATTTCGCCAGCGGACTCTTTGTCTTCTTCAGAGCCTTGGCAAAACATTTGGCGTTGGTGCGTGCTCCGAGCAGCGAAGTGTGCGTGTGGTCGCGGTTGTAGTAGGCCATGGCCTTTTCCTTGCTGCCGCACTTCTTGTCGAGATAGTCGGCGGTGGTGTTGTGCAAGTCAACGAATGTGGTGCCTGTCTCCTCAGCCACTTCACGATACCACTTGCCGTAGGTGTCGTTGCGGCGTTCTATCTTGCCGTCTTTCCACTCGTTGCGCGGTGTGAGCGACACGAGTATAGGCGTGGCTCCCTTTTCCTTGACATCCTGAATGAACTTCTTCAGATACCAGCCGAAAGTGTAAACCAGTTCGTAGCGACCCGATTCCTTCATCTTGTATACGTGTGTAGAGTCGGACGTGCCGGGTATGGTGCCGCGCATCTTCTTGTCGTCCACAGGACCAATGTCGTTGTGGCCGAACTGAATGAGCACATAGTCGCCCGGTTGCAGCGAGTTGTACACCTGGTCCCAACGGCCTTCGTTGAGATAGGAACGTGTGGAGCGTCCCGCTTTGGCGCAGTTCACGCACGTGATTTTCTTCTCGTTGAACACGGTGCCGGCTTGCGAACCCCAGCCCCACATGCCGTTCTCGTCCTTGTCCTCGTTCTTTACGGTGGAGTCGCCGGTGATGAACACCACTGGCTTGCCCTTCTCGCGGTTGACGCTCACTGTGGGCAGGGTCATGTCTTTCATCATGGCCTGCAGCGGAGCCAGCTTCGGGTCGGTGCTTGCGGCCAGTCCCTCAGCGGCCGAGCGGGCATTGAGCTCGGCTCCGAACTTGCTTGTGTGGATGTGGTCTTTGTAGAAGTGGTAGCTCTCCTTCCACTTACCGAACTTGTCGAGCTTGCTTCCCGATATTTCGTTGAGGTCGATGTATGGCACGCCCGTTTCCTTGCTCACCTCTTCGAGCCACTTGCTGTGCGGCTTGCGCACAATCTTGCCGTCGTCGCCATAGGCGTCGCGCGGTGTGAGCGACATGAGTATGGGGTTGGCTCCTGCCTTTCTGATGTCCTCGATGTACTTGCGCATATATCCGCCATAGGTGTAGACGGTCTCCTTCTCGCCCGTTTCCTTTATTGTCACGTTGATGGAGTCGTGTCCGGCACCTGGTATGGTGGCGCGTGCGCGTCCGCTGTCGTACGGTCCGTTGTCGTTGTGGCCAATCGACACTATCACCCAGTCGCCCGGCTTCAGGGCCTTGCGCACGTCGGGCCACAGTTTGTTGTAGAATGTGCGGCTGCTCATGCCTCCGAGGGCTTGGTTCTCGACGGTTATTTTGTCGTCGTTGAAGTATTTGTGCTCAAAGTATCCCCATCCCCACTGGCCGTTGCTGCCGTTGCCGAGCGTGCCGTTGCGCATGGTAGAGTTGCCTATGAGGAATAGCACCGGGTTGTTGCCCTTGCGGCTTGAACCGGGTGCGGGGCGAGCCATCAAGGCTTTCGCTATACTGTCGGGGGTGTTGTCCACCACTTTGTTTACGTCCTCTATGGGGTTGGGCACTTGGGCAAAAGCGGCAAGAGCCGTCGTTCCGCAAATAGCAATAGTAGATAGTAGTCTTTTCATCGTTGCTTTTAGGTATGTTTCGTGTAATATGCAAAGATAGTGCAAACGAGCGGAAAAGAAAACTTGTTTTCAATTTCCCGAGTGCAGCCTATCTTATGCAAAGTTAGTGCAAACGAGAGGAAAACCAAAGACTTTGCATCTGTTTTTAGTCTCCTATATAATATAACAAGGTGTAAGTTGCCTCTTGCGAGCAATAAAAAAGCCCGGAGCATTGCCCCGGGCTATGAAGCTATAGCGTTCAACTTACTTCATTCCGCAAGTGGGACACCACGGTTTGAGCTGCTGGAAGAAGTCGTTGCCCTTGTCGTCCACGAGGATAAAGGCGGGGAAGTCTTCTACGCGAATCTTCCAGATGGCCTCCATGCCCAGTTCGGGATATTCCACGCACTCGATGCTCTTGATGCTGCTCTGCGACAGTACGGCTGCCACACCACCGATGGTGCCGAGATAGAAGCCGCCGTGCTTCTTGCAAGCGTCTGTGACTACCTGGCCGCGGTTGCCCTTGGCTATCATCACGAGACTTGCACCATGGTCCTGAAACTCGTCGACATACGGGTCCATGCGGTTGGCCGTGGTCGGGCCCATCGACCCACAGGGATAACCCTCGGGAGTCTTGGCCGGTCCGGCATAGAGAATGGGGTGGTTCTTGAAGTAGTCGGGCATCTCCTCGCCAGCGTCGAGGCGCGCTTTCAGCTTGGCGTGGGCTATGTCGCGAGCCACGATGATGGTGCCCTTCAGGTTTACGCGGGTGCTCACGGGATACTTGGCCAGCTCCTTGCGCACAGCGTCGATGCCCTTGTCGAGGTCTATCTCGATGCCCTTTGTGCCTTCGCCCGGTTTGCGCAGTTCCTCGGGAATGAGTTCCGTGGGGTTGGAGTCCATCTTCTCCAGCCAAACGCCGTCCTTGGTTATCTTAGCCTTGATGTTGCGGTCGGCCGAGCAGCTCACGCCCATGCCGATGGGGCAGCTTGCGCCGTGGCGCGGCAGACGAATCACGCGGATGTCGTGAGCCAGGTATTTGCCGCCGAACTGCGCTCCGAGACCGATGCGGTGAGCCTCTTCGAGCAGCTTTGCCTCAAGGTCGGTGTCGCGGAAGGCACGACCTGTCTCGTCGCCCGTGGTGGGCAGATTGTCGTAGTACTTTATCGAGGCGAGCTTCACGGTGAGCAGGTTCTTCTCGGCGCTCGTTCCGCCTATGACGAAAGCTATGTGGTAAGGCGGACAGGCGGCCGTGCCGAGGCTCTTCATCTTCTCCACGAGGAATGGCAACAGTGTGCCTTCGTTCTGTATGGTGGCCTTTGTCATGGGATAGAAGTAGGTCTTGTTGGCCGAGCCGCCACCCTTGGCCACCATCACGAAGCGATACTCGTCGCCCTCTGTGGCCTCGATGTCAATCTGCGCGGGCAGGTTGCAGCGCGTGTTCACCTCGTCGTACATGTTGAGCGGAGCGTTTTGCGAGTAGCGCAGGTTGTCCTGAGTGAACGTGTTGTACACGCCACGGCTCAAAGCCTCCTCGTCCTCGAAGTCGGTCCACACGCGCTGTCCCTTCTCGCCGTGTATTATGGCCGTGCCGGTGTCCTGGCAGAAGGGAAGCACGCCCTTGGCAGCCGTCTCGGCGTTGCGCAGAAACTGCAGCGCCACATACTTGTCGTTCTCCGAAGCCTCGGGGTCGGTGAGTATCTTGGCCACTTGCAGGTTGTGCTCTCTGCGGAGCATGAACTCAACGTCGCGGAATGCCTGCTGCGCGAGCAGCGTGAGTGCCTCTTTCGACACCTTCAGGATTGTCTTGCCCTCAAACTCGCCTGTACTGACTCCCTCTTTTGTCAGCAGACGATACTCTGTTTCATCCTTGCCTGTCTGGAACATGGGTGAATACTTGAACTCTGGAATTGTTGCCATAACTATTTGTTTGTTTTATGCTTTGTTGGTAATTAAGTCGGTCGAAACTCTGTCTTTGCCATGCCTCTATGCAGTCGCACAATGAGGTTGACGCTCAAGGGCTGAGCGGTTGCACATGCAAAGTTATACATTTTATTTTATACAATGCCTTTCGCGTTTTCATTTATGAGTGGTTGGAAAGGGATGAAAGGTGGTTCTATAAATCGTCAACGTAATTTTGGATTGCACCGATTTTGCCCAAAGATGTATGCAATCTTTGCCGAAAATGTATGCAATCTTTGCCAAAAATATATGCTATTTTTGAAGCTACTGCGTTTCAATAGGTTGCAACGCCCAATATTCTGCTCTGAAAAGCGGTGGAGACGTGATGGAAGTAATATCGTTTCAAAACTGCGAAAGCTGCCGTACGGATAGGGAGTCTGAGGCAGACTCTTCATGCATGCCGCCCCTTCTTGCGCAATGTCTCCAAAACAAATATTGTTATTTTCATTGGCCAAACGGCGGCGTATGGCATTTTTTCCATAACTTTGCACGATGACAGATGTGCAGATGGAGCAGGGCAGACCTGCTCCTGTGCCATTAAAAACGAAATAGGATGAAAAAGAAAATTAAGTTCAGCCTTGTCTATAGGGATATGTGGCAGTCGTCGGGCAAGTTTCAGCCTCGTAAAGACCAGTTGGAACGCATAGCTCCCGCAATAATAGACATGGGATGCTTCGACCGCGTGGAGACCAACGGCGGAGCCTTCGAACAGGTGAACCTCCTGGCAGGCGAAAACCCCAACGATGCGGTGCGCGCCTTCTGCAAACCGTTTAACGAAGTGGGCATCAAGACCCACATGCTCGACCGTGGACTCAACGCACTGCGTATGTATCCTGTGCCGGACGATGTGCGTCAGCTTATGTATAAGGTGAAGCATGCACAGGGAGTGGACATCCCACGCATATTCTGCGGACTCAACGACGTGCGCAACATCATACCCAGCATCCACTGGGCTGCCGAAGCAGGCATGACTCCGCAGGCAACGCTCTGCATAACGACATCGCCCGTGCATACGGTGGAATACTACAGTGCCATAGCCGACCAGCTCATTGAGGCCGGAGCACCCGAAATATGCCTTAAGGACATGGCCGGAATAGGTCAGCCCGCCATGCTCGGCGCACTGACCAAGGCTATAAAGACCAAACACCCCGACGTAATAATACAGTATCACGGCCACTCTGGCCCAGGACTGTCAATGGCTTCGATACTCGAAGTGTGCAACAACGGTGCCGACATCATCGATACAGCCATTGAACCGCTGAGTTGGGGCAAGGTGCATCCCGACATCATCTCCGTGCTGAGCATGCTCAAGCACGAGGGATTTGAGGTGCCGGAGATAAACATGAACGCGTATATGCGCGCAAGATCGCTCACCCAGGAGTTCATCGACGAGTGGTTGGGCTACTTCATCAACCCCGGCAACAAGCACATGTCGTCGCTGCTGCTCGGCTGCGGACTGCCCGGAGGCATGATGGGCAGCATGATGGCCGACATGGGCGGTATGCGCGACGTGATAAACAAGATAAGAAAGGGCAAGGGTGAGGCAGAGTTGAGCATGGACGATATGCTCGTGATGCTCTTCGACGAGGTGGCTTATGTATGGCCTCGCGTGGGCTATCCACCACTGGTCACTCCGTTCTCGCAGTATGTGAAGAACATCTCGCTGATGAATCTGCTCACCATGGCGCAGGGCAAAGGCTGCTTCGTGATGATGGACGACTCGATGTGGGGCATGATACTCGGCAAGAGTGGCAAACTGCCCGGCAAACTCGACCCCGAAATCGTGGCGTTGGCCGAGAAACAAGGACGACAGTTCACCACCGAAGACCCGCACACCATACTGCCCAACGCACTGGACGGCTTCAAGGAAGAGATGGACAAGAACGGTTGGGACTATGGCAAGGACAACGAAGAACTGTTTGAACTGGCCATGCATCCCGAGCAGTATCGCAACTACAAGAGCGGCCAGGCAAAGAAGAACTTCCTCGCCGACTTGCAGAAAGCGAAGGATGCAAAACTGGGCGCAAGCCTCACTCCCGAACAACTTTCGGCTCTCAAGCACGCAAGTGCCGACGCTATTGTGGCACCATTGGCAGGACATCTGTACTACGAATTTGCAGGTGACGGCGAGTGCGCCAAGTGTCTCGAACCGTTTGTCGGTCAGAAATACAAGGAAGGCGATGTCTTCTGCTACATTCAGGCCAAGTGGGGCGAGATTGTTCCCGTGCCGTCTGACCTTGGAGGCAAGCTCGTTGAGGTGGGCGCAAAGCAAGGCGCAACAGTGCGTCGAGGCGACATACTCGGCTGGATAGAACGCGAAAAATAGGAATTCTTATCGAAAGATAGACAAAGGTGTAAAGATGTAGGCGCGGCAGACCACGGTGTGGTTTGTCGCGCGACATCGTTTTATTTGCAATAAAGTGGAAAAGTACATTGAAATAATCAACAAGTATTATCCCGACGACAACAAACTTCGCCGTCTGCTATTGCGCCATAGCCGCGACGTGGCCGACTATGCGCTGGCCGTATGCGACCGCCATAAGGAGCTGAACATCGACCGTCGGTTTGTGGAACTTGGTGCCATGCTGCACGATATAGGCATTTTCAAAACCGACGCGCCGGGCATACACTGCCACGGAACAGACCCCTACATACTCCACGGCTACGACGGAGCGCAGCTGATGAGAGCCGACGGACTGCCCGAAGTGGCGCGCGTTTGTGAGCGACACACCGGTGCTGGCATCACTCTGCGGCAGATTGAGGAACAGCAGTTGCCCCTGCCGCACCACGACTTCCTGCCCGAAACGATGGAAGAGAAAGTCATCTGCTATGCCGACAAGTTCTTCTCGAAGTCGCACCCCGACCGTGTGCGCACCGTGGAACAGGCGGCCAAGAGCCTTGCACGCCACGGCGACGACGGTGTGGAACGTTTCATGGAGTGGGCACGGCTGTTTGCCTGATGCCGTAGAGAGCTTCGTTATGTGAGTTACAAGGGCTTTTGCATCGTGTTAAATTATCGAAAGCCTAATGCCATTCGTCATATTATAAGTAATTTTGCAGCCGTGAGAAAAGAAGCAATGACCGTTTTGCTGCTCTCTGCCTTCCTCTTTGTGTTGGCGGAAGTGCCGCGCACACTCCATTTTGCGGCAGACGGAAAAACGGAAAAGCCCGTTTCTCACGACTCCATTGCGTTCGCCAAGGACGAGGTTCCCCACGATTCTATTTCTACAGACAGTCTGAAAAAGTTGGCCAAACAGGTTGACAGTACGCTTGTTGGCGGTGTCGACACGACCAAGATGGACTCGCTTCAGCGCGCCATCTACCGTCACAACAAGGCCATAGACGACTCTCTCGCCCTGGACAGTGCCAACCGCAAGCGCAAAAACGGTATTGACGCTCCCGTGTTCTACACCGCCGAGGACTCACTGACCTATGATGCGGCCTCTGGAATGACCTATCTTTATGGTAATTCCAACGTGAAATACGAGAACATGGACCTCACCAGCGACCGCATATACATGAACCTTGACAGCAGCATCGTTCACGCTACTGGAGCTAAAGACACAGCTGGGGTAATCAAGGGCACGCCTGTCTTCAAGATGGGAAGTGACACTTACGAGAGCGACACGATGGCCTTCAACTTCAAGACCAAGAAAGGCCTTATCAGCGAAGTGTACACCCAGCAGCAGGACGGCTACCTTACAAGCGAGCTGTCCAAGCGCAATTCCAACGGCGAACTGTTTCTCCAGCACGGCCGCTATACAACCTGCGACAGTCCGCACCCCGACTTCTATATAGCACTGTCACGCGCAAAGGTGCGTCCGGGCAAGGATGTGGTGTTCGGGCCGGCCTATCTTGTGGTGGCCGATGTGCCGTTGCCGTTGGCCATACCCTACGGTTTCTTCCCCTTCACCAAGAGCTATTCGAGCGGATTCATCATGCCTACCTACGGCGATGAGACCGAACGTGGCTTCTATCTGCGCGACGGCGGCTACTATTTTGCCATAAGCGACAAGGTGGACCTCAAACTCATAGGTGAAATCTACACCAAAGGGTCATGGGGACTGTCGGCTGCGTCTAACTATCGCAAGCGCTACCGGTACTCGGGTAGCTTCTACGCCAGCTTCCAGAACACCATCAACGGTGAGAAGAACATGCCCGACTACTCGAAACAAACCAGTTTCAAGATTCAGTGGAGCCACCGTCAGGATGCCAAGGCCAATCCTTTCAGAACATTGTCGGCCAGCGTGAACTTCGCCACGAGCAGTTACGAGCGCAACAACCTGACGAGTATGTACAATCCGCAGAGCTACTCGCAGACCACGAGAACATCGTCGGTGAGCATGACCAACACATTTTCGAGCATCGGCATGACTCTGAGCACCACCATGAACGTGAGCCAGAACATGCGCGACTCTACCATTGACCTCACTTTCCCCGACATAAACATCTCCATAGCCCGCTTCTATCCGTTCAAACGCAAGAAGATGGCGGGAGCGCAGAAGTGGTATGAGAAGATTGCGGTGTCGTATACAGGACAGTTGAGCAACCGCATATCAACCAAGGAGAGCAAACTGATGGGTTCCAGTCTGTCGCGTGACTGGCGCAACGGTATGCAACACACCATACCGATAAGCGGAACCTTCACCGCGTTCAACTATCTTAACATCACTCCCTCGTTCACTCTGACCGACCGAATGTATACCAACAAGATTATGCGGTCGTGGGATGAGAAGAACCAGAAGGAAGTTACCGACACGGTGGACGGTTTCTACAACCTCTATAACTGGCGCATGTCGCTCACGGCATCCACCACGATGTATGGCTTCTATGTGCCTTGGCGCAAACTGTTTGGCGACAAGATTATCGCCATCCGCCACGTCTTCAAGCCACAGGTGGCATTCAACTACGCTCCGGACTTCAGTGCGAGCCGCTATGGCTACTATACCACATATCAAAAGACCGATGCCAACGGCAACGTCTCGCTGGTTGAATACTCTCCATACTCCAACGGAATATTCAGTGCACCGGGCAGGGGCAAGACGGGAAGTATCTCTGTGGACATATCCAACAACGTTGAGATGAAACTGCGGTCGGACGACGACTCGATAGGATACAAGAAGGTGAGTCTCATTGACGAACTCGGTGCATCCATGTCGTACAATATGGCTACGGACATACGCCCCTGGAGTGACCTTAGCACCCGACTCAGACTGAAACTGACCAAGAGTTACACGTTTGCACTCAACGCCACGTTTGCCACATACGCCTATGTGCTCGACGAAAACGGCAAACCGTATGTCAGCGACCACGTCACCCGCTACAGCCAAGGCAAGTTCGGACGTTTCCAAGGCATGAGCCAGAACCTCTCCTATACGCTTGACAACAAGAAAGTGGCCAACTTCTTCAAGTGGTTGCGAGGCGAGAAGGTGAAGAAAGACAACTCGAAGGACAACAAGAAGAGTGGCAGTGACGACGACTATGAACGCGAGACAAACGAGGACAAGACGCTGCAGGACGCTCAAAAAGGTGCAAAAAAGGAGAGCGCAGGCAAGGCTGAGACCGACGACGACGGCTACATGAAGTTCAGCATCCCCTGGTCGTTGAGCTTCGGCTATGGCATTACCATGCGTGAAGACCAGTCGAAATCGTTCGATTACGACAAGATGATGTATCCCTACTCGTTCACCCAGACGCTGAATTTCAGCGGCAACGTGCGCATAAGTGACGGTTGGAACATCAGTTTCTCGTCGGGCTACGACTTTGAAAACCACAAGATTTCCATGACAACGGCTTCTCTGAGCCGCGATCTACACTGCTTCAACATGTCGTGTTCGGTGGTTCTCGCCCCTTACACGAGCTACAACTTCTCTTTCCGCTGCAATGCGGCCACTCTCACCGATGCGCTTAAATACGACAAGCGCAGTAGCTACAGCAACTCCGTTCAGTGGTATTGATGCCCGAACGGGCTTTGCGGCTGTGCTTAGTGAACGTTACGGTTACATTCAGTAAATGTTATAGCTGCACTTGGCGGCCGTTGCGGCTGTACTTGGGAATATGCAACCGTCATTATACACAAACAGATAAACTTATATGGCAGAACTTCCGGCTTTAGTAAAAGACCTTACGCTCATCCTCATTGTGGCGGGTGCGGTCACGTTAGTGTTCAAGCGGCTCAAGCAGCCCCTTGTGCTTGGTTACATTGTGGCGGGCTTTTTGGTCAGTCCGCAGTTTCCCTACACCGCTTCGGTAGCCGATTTGACCAATGTTGACATTTGGGCTAACATCGGTGTCACGTTCCTTTTGTTCTCCCTCGGACTTGAGTTTTCGTTCAAGAAGATACTCAAGATGGGCTTGGCACCGGTGGTTGCCGCCAGTACCATAATCTTCTGCATGATGTTTCTCGGCATCGGCGTGGGCCACGGCTTCGGTTGGAGCCGCATGGACAGCATCTTCCTCGGCGGAATGTTGGCCATGTCGTCCACGACAATCATATACAAAGCCTTCGACGACCTCGGACTTCGGCAGCAGCGGTTTGCCGGTATCGTGATGAGTGTGCTCATTCTGGAAGATGTGCTCGCCATAGTCCTGATGGTCATGCTGTCGGCTGTGGCTCAGGGCAACGACCCCGGTGGCGGCGAAATGGTGGGCATATTGCTGCGCATAGCCTTCTTCATTGTGCTTTGGTTTGTGGTCGGCATCTTCCTGATACCGCAGTTGCTGCGCCGGGTGCGCCGCATAATGACCGAAGAAACCCTGCTCATCGTGGCCTTGGGACTGTGCTTCCTTATGACGGGAGTGTCCTCTGCGGTAGGTTTCAGCAGCGCTTTCGGTGCCTTTGTCATGGGAAGCATACTTGCAGAGACCGTTGAGGCCGACAAGATAATAAAGGTTGTGGAACCTGTGAAGAACCTTTTCGGAGCAATCTTCTTCGTTTCCGTCGGAATGTTGGTTGACATCCAGGTGCTTGTCAACTACGCTTGGCCCATCGTTGTGCTTGTTCTCACCATCCTTGTGGGACAGGCCGTGTTCGGAACGCTTGGCTATATGCTCAGCGGCCACCCGCTGAAGACCTCCATGCAGTGCGGTTTCTCCATGGCGCAGATTGGTGAGTTCGCCTTTATCATCGCGTCTTTGGGTCTGTCGCTCCATGTTGTCAGCGACTTCCTTTATCCTGTGGTCGTGGCGGTGTCGGTAATCACCACGTTTCTCACTCCCTACATGATGCGCTTTGCCAATCCGTGCTACTCCGCACTGGAGAAACGGTTGCCGAAGCGACTCATTGCCAATCTCAACCAAATGACTCTCACCGGCCATCTGTCCATGCCGGGCGACGGCAACTGGCGCAAACTGCTGCGTCAGATGGCTGTCAACACTCTTATCTACTCCACTTTGTCGGTGGCTGTCGTTGTGTTGATGTTCACATTCGTGCTGCCTTTCATCCATAGCCTTATGCCCGACCTGCACTGGGCGGCCAACCTCATCTGCGGACTGCTTACTGTGGGTGCCATGTCGCCCTTTCTGCGTGCAATGGTGATGAAGAAAAACCACAGTGAAGAGTTCAAGGCGTTGTGGGCAGAGAACCATTACAACCACGTGTTGCTCATACTGACCATAGTGTTGCGTGTGGCCATTGCCAGCGGCTTCGTGTTCTACGTTTGCAACTATCTCAGTCACTTTGCCAACGCCCTCATGATAGCCATCGCACTTGCCCTGGTTGCACTCATGATACTGTCGCGCAGCCTCAAGATGGGCAGCATCCGCATCGAACGGATGTTCGTGCAGAACCTGCGTTCGCGCGACATGGCGGCTGAAGCTGTGGGACTCAGAAAGCCTCTCTTTGAGGACCACCTGCTCGACCGCGACCTTCACATGGCCGATATAGAGGTTCCGCACGACTCGCTGTGGGGCGGACAGACGCTGAGGCAGCTTGCCCTGCGCACCAAGTTCGGCGTTCACGTGAGCAGCATCCTGCGCAGCACCCACAGGATAAACATTCCAGACGGCGATACCGAGGTGTTTCCCGGTGACAAACTTCAGGTTATAGGTACCGACAACGAACTTTCGGCTATGGCGAGTGCCCTGCGCACCGAACTCTACGGTGAAGACGCTGATGTGGAGCAGCGCACCATGCGCCTCCGTCAGATGATTATCTCTGCCAAGAGTGCCTTTGCCGGCAAGACACTGCGCGAGAGCGGTATACGCGACAAGTACAACTGCATGGTAGTGGGACTGGAAGAGGGCAAGGAAACCTTGTCGCAGGTTGACCCGTCCCACCGCTTTGTCGAGGGCGAAATACTGTGGATAGTGGGCGAAGAGATGGCTCTTGAGGCCATAGCCAAGGCGTAGGCATCAGATTGAGCGACGCTTTTCGGACTCATCCGACATTCGAGTGATACGGCACAGAATTCCGGAAAGGCCTTTTTTTTGTCGATTGGACGGTGCGTTTCGTCGATGCCAGTTTCGCCAACTTGTTAAACTTGTAGAAAGCGCGGCGCAAGACCTCTGGCTAAGGTTTTGCGCCGCGCTTTTTTGTTGCTACCTTTGCACCGCTGAAACCGCGCACGGCGGCCTTCTGTAGGCGTATGGCCAATGTCGTAATGCGCCGTTTTTATATTCAGGAACCCATCTATATGAAAAAGAAAGCCAAGATTTTTGTTCCCGCAACGTTGGGAATGTTGACGGCCTTCGGTCCGTTTGTAACCGACTTCTACCTGCCTGTACTCCCAGAAATGTCCGACTTCTTCCACACATCGCCGGCGTTGGCTTCCATGAGCCTCACCTCCGGCATGATTGGGCTGGCCGTTGGACAGGTGTTCATAGGCCCTTTGACCGATAAGGTTGGCCGCAAGCGCATCCTTGTGGCGTCGATGTTGCTCTTCGTTGTGGCCTCCATTCTGTGCATCATGGCCACCGACATCTACCTTTTTAATCTCTTCCGTCTGTTTCAGGGACTTGCCGGAGCCGGCGGAATAGTCATCTCCAAGAGTATGGCCACCGACATGTACAGTGGCAAGGAGCTGGCAGACTTCATGGCAGTGCTCGGCGCGGTCAACGGCATAGCCCCGGTGGTGGCTCCCGTGGTGGGCGGACTCATGTCGGGAGTGGCCTCGTGGCAAGGCGTGTTTGCTCTGTTGCTCGTGGTGGGAGCGGTGCTTGCTGTGTGCAGTGCTATGCTCAAGGAGACGCTGAAGCCCGAAAACCGCATACGCAAGAGTCTTCCCTCGGTCTATGCCAACCTCTTCCGCGTGTTCCGCAATCCCGTTTTCTGTCTGTGCTGCCTCTCTTCGGTGTCCGTGTTCTTCATGTTTTTCGGCTATATAGCCTCGTCGCCGTTCATTCTCCAGCAGATTTACGGTTTGTCAGCGTTTCAGTTCAGCCTCTGTTTCGGTCTCAACGCCCTTATGATAGGCATCGGTGCGGCCTTGGCAACCCAGTTTCGCCGACAGACAACGTGTCTGAAGTGCGCAGCCATCGATGTGCTCATAGCCACCGTGGTGCTCGCCTTCTGTCTTACGGCACACATGCCTTTGGTCATCGTCATGGCTGCCTACATCTACGCCCTGACCAGTTTCGGTCTCATGCAGTCGCCCCTGACGGCAATAGCCCTCGACAGTGAGCGCAACAACGCCGGAGCAGCCAGCGCCATGTTCGGTGCCGTGCAGTTTGTGGCCGGCGCACTGGCCAGTCCGTTAGTGGGTATAGGACGCATAGAGATAACGTCGTCGCTGGTCATGGTGGGCGGTTCGCTCCTGTGTCTGCTCTGCGTGCTCTCGCTCACAGGACGGTTGAGGAGAAACGACGCCAATATCTGAGAGACGGTAGTCGGCATGGGCATCTCCCACACCAGCCACCAGCCTCCTCTGTGGCAGATTACCATGGCTCAAATCATACCAAGCCGTTTCTTTTTATCGTCACTTAGTAGGCGCTGCGTCCGAGATTGTTTGTCGGGCTTTTGTCTTGATGGCGCGAGACGCAGCGCCTACTAAGTTTGTCCTGTTGCCTTTTGAAAGCGATTTTAGCTTCTTGCTCAAACCAATCATGCCGCTTGCAAAAACAACTATGGCATTTATGGGTCGTAAACGGCGCGTTTAGCCATCGTAAATGGCATGTTTACGAGGCGTAAACGTGCCGATTTCAATCTGAAACCATATCGGTTGGTTTTACTTACAACTTCGTTTTGCCGACCTATACACAAAAATATACTGTAAGCAAACAGTCGCATTTTGCTTACAGTTTTTCAGAACATTTCTTTGTTTCAGAACCAACCTTGCCGATTTTCCGCTCCAAAGAAGCCCATTCGCATCATTTTCCATGAGATTTGGCACACCTATCGCCACTTTTTTGCGTGCTTTGACTACTTGTTTCATGGGTAGCTGTCTTCTCGGGCAAATTGCCAAAGCTCCTTTGTTTTGCCGTTTCAACGAATAGTTGTACCTTTGCGCCGCAAATGGTTCGCATTTGGCGATTAATAGGGAACCGCGTGTGAGTCGCGGACAGTCCCGCTGCTGTGAGCCGCCCTTACACTTTGGTGATGACAAGCAAGCCACTGGACATTCTTCGGGAAGGTGTCATCATCCACTCGGGCGGCAAGTCAGAAGACCTGCCTTTGCACAGTCAGCTTCCGCCCGTTTCGAGGAAGACGCGCGGAACAAACCTTTACGACCTCCGAATGAAGCGAGTTGCCCTGCTGGCCCTGTTGAGCCAGTCGGCCTTGGGCGTGCTGCAAGCGCAGCCGGCCACAGGCGACACCATAACCACCCGAACCCACCGGCTCAGCGAAGTGACTGTGGTGGAGACCATGAAGAAGCGCGCCGTGGCGAGCACCGCGCCGATGCACGTAATCGACCAGGAGGCCATCGCGGCCCATGGCGTCACCGACTTAGCTGATGCGCTCAACCGCATTCCCGGCATCACCCTACGCGACTATGGCGGCGCGGGCGGCATGAAGACGGTGTCGGTCAGGGGCTTCGGGGCGCAGCACACCGGCGTGTGCTACGACGGGGTGATGCTAAGCGAGTGTCAGAGCGGCCAAATCGACGTGGCGCGCTACTCGCTCGACAACGTTGACAACATCGCACTCGTCATTGGCGACAACGACGACATATTCATTCCGGCCAAGAACGCCAGTTCGGCGGCAGTGCTCAACATCAACACCATGACCACGCCCACGGGCGACACGAGGCCAAGGCTGACGGCGCAGATGCGCCTCGGGTCGTTTGGCTACGCCTGCCCATTTTTCAGATACAGCCAGAGCCTCGGCAACAGGCTTTCCTTTTCGGCCACGGGCGAATACACCTACGCCGAAAACGACTACCCCTTCACCCTGCACAACGGCAACCTGACCACACGCGAGCGGCGCACCAACAGCCGCATGAACTCCGGCCACGGCGAGGTGGGCGTGGCGTGGCGGCCTGGAAGGCACGACCTGCTCGCCGTCAAGCTATACTATTACGACAACGACAGGCAACTGCCGGGCCAGGTGCGCTACTACACCGACTTGAGCATGGAGCAGCTGCGCGACCGCAACTTCTTCGGCCAGCTGCGCTACAAGGCCGTGCTTGGCCACGCGGTGTCGCTGCGCGCCGACGCGAAGTTCAACTGGGCCATGTCGAAATACCGCGACGCGGCGTACAAGGGCGGCGTTAACGACGCCGACTACTGGCAGCGCGAGGCTTACGCGTCGGCCTGTGTGCTGTATGCGCCCACCGACCGCTGGGCATTCGACTACTCTCTTGACTACAGTTTCAACAACCTGAACAGCAGTCTGAACACCGACACCAAGCCCTATCGCCACACCCTTCTGCAAAGCATCACGGCAAAATACAAGACCAGGCGCATCACAATGATAGCGCGGCTGCTCGGCTCGCTATACTTCAACGACGCGCAACTGGGCGCGGCGGCCCACGACTTCAAGAAGCTGTCGCCGTCGCTGTCGGTGTCCTACCGCCCATTCTTGGCCCACGACTTCCACCTTCGGGCCTCCTACAAGAACATATTCCGCACGCCTACGTTCAACGAGTCTTACTTCTTCCACTACGGCAGCACCGATCTGCAGCCCGAAAGCACCGACCAATATAATATAGGTGCGACGTGGAACGGCAAGCCTTGGCACAGGGCCGAGGCGACAGTCACCGTCGACGGCTACCTCAACCACGTGCGCGACAAAATAGTGGCCGTGCCATACAACATGTTTGTGTGGACCAACATAAACGTGGGCAAGGTTGAGATGCTCGGTCTCGACGCCACGCTGAGCCTCACGCATAGGTTCAACCAGCGCCACTCGCTGGTGGTTTCGGGCAGCTACAGCTACCAGCAGGCCGAGAACAAGACCAACAGCGAGTCGCCCAACTACGGCAAGCAGATAGCCTACGTGCCGCTGCATTCGGGCAGCGCGTCGGTGGGCTACCGCAACCCATGGGTTGACATCGTGCTCCACGCCACGGCCACCAGCATGCGCTACGGCAACAACGAGCACTACACCGGCACCGACATTGAGGGTTATCAAGACCTGGGGCTGGCCCTCTCCCACTCGTTCCCTATCGGAAAGGGCCGCCTCGACCTGCGCCTCGACCTGAAAAACCTGCTCGACAAGCAGTATGAGATAGTGCGCATGTATCCCATGCCGGGCAGAAGCTGGCAAGCGACAATGAAATTCACTTTATAAAACCAATTTAATTTAAAACAGTAATGAAGAAAATTTATTCAAGCATCATCACTGTGTCTTTGTGCGCACTCGCACTGACATCATGTAAGAACGATGACGACACACAGTCGCAACCTAAGCCGCAACCCGTTGAAATCAGCAACGGTGCATTCGTAATCGGTTCTGGCAACAAGAGCGCAGGCATAAACGGAAGCGTAACATCCTACGACTACACCTCAGGAACAACGGTGGTTGACGCATTCAATTCGGTAAACGGCCGCGAGATAGGCCGCACGGCCAACGACGCCGTGGTGTATGGCTCGAAGATGTACATCATTGTTGACAACGAGAACACCGTGGAGGTGGTCGACAAGAACACGATGAAGTCTATCAAGCAAATCAAGACCACAGAACTTATGGGCGAAGACCGAGGCAAGCACCCGCGCCACGGCGTGGCCTACGGCGGACATGTGTACGTGTCAACCTACGACGGCTTCGTCGCCGCCATCGACACCGCCGACTACAGCATGAAGAACATCTACGTCGCCGGTTCCTATCCCGAGGGTCTGGCCATCGTAGACAGCGTGCTCTATGTGGCCAACAGCGACTATGGCAACAATACCGACGCCTCAATATCGGAGATTGACCTTGCCACAGGCAAGTCAACACTCATCAAGGACAGCCTCATCACCAACCCCGTGAGCTTCGCCGTGGTGGGCAGCACACTCTACTTCCTCGACTATGGCACATACGACAGTTCTTGGAATCAGATTGGCGCAGGCGTAAGGAAGATTGAAGACGGCAAGGTTAGCAAGGTGGTCGACGCAACCATGATGGCCGCCACTGGCAACAAGCTGTACATATACAACGCCCCCTATGGTTCGGCCAACGCTCCTACATACGGCGTGTATGACACCACCGCTGGTACGCTCACAAACTTCAACTGCCCCGAGGTGTTCTCGCCGGCTGCCATAGCCGCCGACCCCGTAAACGGCTATCTGCTCGTGGCTTCCTACCAGAAGAGCCCCGACACTGACTACGCCAACTACAAGGGCAACGGCTATGTCGTAGTGTACAACAGCGACATGACCAAGAAGACCCAGTTCCTTACTGGCGTTGGCCCCACTGCCATAGTATTCAACACTGGCATCAAGTATGAATAAGCCACACGCCTTATTATTACTGACAATCGCATTAGTGCTGACCGTCCTTTGCTCCTGCAAAGGCGGCAGCACTAATGCCGTTTCCGGGGGCGACACCCTGCGGCTGAAGTATGCCAGCAACCTGACCATAGTGAGGCACGAGGGCTACACCATAGCCTCGATAGCCGACCCGTGGCACAAGGGCAAGACGCTGCACCGCTACATTCTGCTTGCCGACAGCACGCTGGACCGCAGAAGCCTGCCTGAGGGAACGGTGATACGCACGCCCATGCGCCGGGCGGTAGTGTTCACCACGGTGCATTGTAGCCTGTTTCTCAACCTCGGAGCAAGCGACGTGATAAAGGGTGTGTGCGACCTGCGCTACATCAAGCTGCCGTGGATTCAGCAGCAGTGCCGCCAAGGAAGCGTCAAGGACTGCGGCAGTGGCATGAGTCCCGACATTGAGAAGATTATCGACACCAAGCCCGACGCCATCCTGCTCTCGCCGTTTGAGAACAGTGGGGGCTACGGCAAACTCAACGAGGTTGACATTCCCATCGTGGAATGTGCCGACTACATGGAGACTTCTCCTTTGGGACGCGCCGAGTGGATGCGCTTCTTCGGCATGCTCACAGGCCATGAGCGCGAGGCCGACTCGCTGTTTGCCATCGTCGAGAAGCAGTATCTCGCGCTGAAGGCCGAAGCCGCGAAGACAAAGAGCCGCCCCTCGGTGGTTATTGACAAGAAGAACGGCAGCGTGTGGTATGTGCCGGGCGGACAGAGCACCATGGGTGTGCTCATTGGCGACGCCGGCGGCGACTACGT
Source organism: bacterium (assembly GCA_963630025.1). Classification (GTDB taxonomy): domain Bacteria; phylum Bacteroidota; class Bacteroidia; order Bacteroidales; family Bacteroidaceae; genus Prevotella. The sequence continues at coordinate 53,342 of CAVGKZ010000089.1, forward strand.
GTTTGCCTCTGAGAAGAAGAGCGGCAGCATAGCCATGCCATTCGAGACGGTGCTCGACCGCGCCGGACAGGCCGACATCTGGATGCTGCGCTACAGTGGCGACCACGCCCTCACACGCCAGGAGCTGCTGTCGGAATATGGCGGCTACGGAGAGCTGAAGGCATACAAGAGCGGCCAGACCTACGGCTGCAACACCAAGACTTCGGCCTTCTACGAGGAGTCGCTCTTCCGTCCCGACCTGCTCTTGGCCGACTTCATAAGCATAATACATCCTGAAGTGAAGGGCATCAGACCGCCCAAATATTTCCACCACGTGGAGTAAGCCATGTAGTTGGCGCAGTGCCCTTACCAACAAAGACGATTCTCGAAAACATGACGACAATGAGAAGGAGCAACACCATATTCGTAATCCTGACGACAGCAATAATAGTTTTGTTCATAGCCAACCTGCTTTGGGGCACCGTGAGCATACCCGCCAAGGATGTGGTGGGCATACTCATGGGCGACGAGGGCGAGCGCGCCAGTTGGCGCTTCATCGTCATGCAGTCGCGACTGCCACAGGCCATCACCGCCCTGCTCTGCGGCGGAGCGCTCAGCGTGAGCGGACTGATGCTGCAAACGGCCTTCCGCAACCCGCTGGCCGACCCGTTTGTGTTCGGAGTGAACAGTGGCGCCGGCCTTGGTGTGGCTCTCGTCATGCTGGCGTTCAGCGGCACCATCACCGCCGGAGCCTACTCCATGACGGGCTTTGTGGCCGTGTTTGTGGCTGCGTTTGCCGGAGCCATGGCCGTGATGTCGGTCATCTTCATGCTCTCGTCGATGGTGCGCAACGGCGTTATGCTGCTCATCGTGGGTCTCATGATTGGCTATCTGGCCTCATCGGCCATATCCATCCTGAACTTCCTCGCCACCGAAGAGGGTGTCAAGTCGTATCTCGTTTGGGGGCTGGGCAACTTCGGCGGTGTGTCGATGGCGCAGATGCCCTTCTTCGCCACGGTCACTCTTTGTGGTCTCGTGCTGGCCTTGCTGCTCATCAAGCCGCTCAACGCCCTGCTGCTCGGCGAGCGTTATGCCGAGAACCTCGGCGTGAGCATACCCCGACTGCGCAATCAGCTGCTCGTCATCACTGGCTTGCTCACCGCCGTGGTCACGGCCTACTGCGGCCCAGTGTCGTTCATCGGCCTGGCCGTGCCCCACATAACGCGCATGATGGTGCGCACCGACAACCACCGCACGCTCCTCCCTGCGGCCATCCTCTGCGGTTCGGCCGTGGCTCTGCTGTGCAACGCGCTCTGCATCCTGCCCGGCGCAGGCGGCATAATTCCCCTCAACGCCGTGACTCCCCTCATCGGAGCGCCCGTAATAATCTATGTCATCATCAAGGGACGACATATTTGACTTCGTTCAGTCCAGTCGTTGAACGATACAGCCCGTTCGTTGAATTATATTGCAGACACTGTTTTGTCTCACTACCTTTGCAGAAGATAAACTGCACTCGGCAATGTGAAAGCAAGCTTTCATTGCGCTCGTTTGCATTATCTTTGTAGAAGACAACAGGAAAAGAACCGCCTACGATTGCCGCCCCATGTGGCAATATATTTCAGAAACGCACGTTATAAACAATGAGACGACTGAAGAAACGCATTTTCAACACAGTTATGTTTGGGCAGAAACGTGCTGAACTAATCCTATACGCAGTGCTGTGGACTATAATGTACGCAGTGTCAGCCTTTTCTCTGTACATCGGCCAGGACGACCTTCGCTCCACTGGGTTTGAATGGAGTGACTTGTTCAGCGCATGGGGACTGCTCACGGTGTTTCTCGTGGCGTTCTGCATCCACAACTTCTTTATTGCTCCACAACTTGTTTACCGCAACCGCCGTTGGCTATACGCCTTATTGGCCATAGCCCTCCTCGGCGCATTCACTGCCTATCAGGTTTTGGTGCATCCTCACCGTCCCGACAGTCCACAACCACCCGAGCGTCATGCAGAAAAGCCTCTGTCCGACCGTCCTCCAAAACCCGTTGGCGAAGATGACATGATGGAAATGATGGGCAATATGATGCCAGCCGATGGTGACATGCCTAACCTTGGAGAAGATATGGCTCCGCCACTCATGCCCGAGAAGAGGCCGGAGCCGGAACCGAACGACAAGGACAAGGAGCACAAGGAACCGCCACGCGCTTTCGGAGGACAGGACTCGGTGTCGTTTATCATAGTGATGCTGCTCATGGGAGTCAACATCGGCACCAAAATCTACTTCCGTTCGCTCGACGACAGTAAGCGAATGAAGGAGCTGGAGCGGGAGAATCTCAACCGCCAACTGGAGTATCTGAAGTATCAGATCAATCCCCACTTCTTCATGAACACGCTCAACAACATCCACGCCCTGGTGGACATTGACCCCGAACAGGCCAAGACCACGATAGAGGTGTTGTCGAAGATGATGCGCTACGTGCTCTATGAGGGCAACAGAACTATGGCTCCGCTGCAAAAGGAGATTGTCTTCATCGCCAACTACGTGGAGTTGATGCGGATAAGATACACCGACAAGGTGCGCATCTCCGTGTCCTTGCCCCAAGACGTCACCGCCGCCATTGGTTCCGACACTGGTTCGTCGCTGGCCGACATACAGGTGCCGTCGCTGCTGTTCACTACGTTTGTGGAGAATGCTTTCAAGCATGGAGTGAGCTATCAGCAGGAGTCTTTCATAGAAGTGAGCATCGATGTGGACGAAACCGCACAGCAGATAGTGTTCACCTGCAACAACAGCGTCAAGCCGACTGCCGAAGACCGCCACGGAGGCGTGGGACTGAAGAATGCCGTCAAGCGGCTGCAACTGCTCTACGGCGACACATACGAACTGCAGACCACCGTTTCCGGAGGCGAATACCGTCTGTCACTGAAACTGCCCACAAAGCCTTTGCCGCTGAAGGAAGCCACACAGACGGACAAAGCCAATTTATAGAACCCACCTGAAAACCGTTTGAGGAATGAACAAAATAAGATGTCTTGCCATCGACGACGAGCCGCTTGCACTGAAGCAACTGGCCGCCTATCTGTCCAAAGTACCGTTTTTCGAAGTCGTCGGTTGCTGCCAGAGCGCGCTGGAAGCCATACCCTTGCTGGACAACCAGTCCATCGACGCCATCTTTATAGACATAAACATGCCCGACCTCAACGGCATGGACTTCGTGAAGTCGTTGCAGCATCCGCCCTTGATTGTCTTCACCACGGCCTATCAGGAGTATGCCATCGACGGATTTAAGGTCGACGCCATCGACTACCTGCTGAAGCCTTTCGGCATGGGCGACATAATGGTGGCAGCCGACAAGGTGAAGCGGCAGTACGACCTGCTCCATGCAGCCAGCGTAGCCCCAGTGGACAAGGACGAGACCATCTTCCTGAAGTCCGACTACCGTGTGGTTCGAATACAGATACACGACATTCTATACATCGAGGGTATGGCCGAATACCTTCGCATACATCTGTCCGACGGAAGCAAACCCATAACGGTGCTGCTCAGCATGAAGAAGATTGAAGAGCGTCTCGCCGGTTTCGACTTCATGCGCATACACAAGTCGTACATCGTCAACTTGCGCCACATCGCGGAAATCAACCGAAGCCGCATCATCCTCAACGGCGGCCAAGACCTCCCCATTGGCGACAGCTACCGTGACGCTCTGAACAATTACGTCAGCGGCAAATTCCTCGGCAAGTAGACACGACCTGTTTTGCTAAGAAAGTCCATCTCCTTGCAAAACCGTCTAAATATCCACTCAAAAAGATTGCATATATTTTTGTCGAAAATGCATGCAATCTTTGGCAAAGATCGATACAATCTTTTTGAGCAACGATTCCCTTGTTTTTTGCCTTAAAGTTATCATGATGCCCAGCGTCAGGCCAGATTGTTGCGTTTTAACGGTTTTTGCCGCAAAAAACTTACTGTTTACTTGTTTATTCAACCAATTATGGCTAACTTTGCAATCGAATTTAAAGAAAATACGAATGGCTCACACAGGTTTGCTACACATTATTAATATTATTATCCGACTTCAGAAGCAAGGCGGAAGTGATGAAGTGTGTGCATGACTGTGGACGGCGGACATAGCTTATGAACCTTTCTCACTTCAACGTGGGAAAGGTTCTTTTGTTTAAGGCGAGCCTCAACGAGAAACAAAAAAAACGACAAGAAAAGATATGAGCGACAGACTTTTTATTTTTGACACCACGCTGCGCGACGGCGAGCAAGTGCCCGGATGCCAGCTTAACACCGTTGAGAAGATACAGGTGGCCAAGCAACTGGAGCAGCTTGGTGTGGATGTCATCGAGGCTGGTTTCCCGATTTCAAGTCCTGGAGACTTCAATTCGGTGATTGAAATATCCAAGGCCGTGACGTGGCCCACCATCTGCGCACTCACGCGTGCAGTGGAAAAGGACATCGACGTGGCGGCTCAGGCTCTGCAATATGCCAAGCACAAGCGCATACATACAGGCATCGGCACGAGCGACCCGCACATAAAATACAAGTTCAACAGCAACCGCGAGGAGATAATCGAGCGTGCTGTGGCCGCCGTAAAGTACGCCAAGAAGTATGTGGAGGACGTTGAGTTCTACGCAGAGGATGCCGGACGCACCGAAAACGAGTATCTCGCCCGAGTGGTTGAGGCCGTGATAAAGGCCGGAGCCACCGTGGTTAACATTCCCGACACCACAGGCTACTGCTTGCCTTCGGAATATGGCGACAAGATAAAGTATCTCAAGGAGCACGTAGACGGCATAGACCGCGCCATCATCTCCACCCACTGCCACAACGACCTCGGCATGGCCACGGCCAACACCCTTAGCGGAGTGCTGGGCGGAGCGCGCCAGGTGGAAGTCACGATAAACGGCATCGGCGAGCGCGCCGGCAACACGTCGCTCGAAGAGATAGCCATGATACTGAAGTGTCACAAGAATATAGACATCGACACCAATATCAATACCACACGCATATACCCCACAAGCCGCATGGTATCAAGTCTGATGAACATGCCTGTGCAGCCCAACAAGGCCATTGTGGGTCGCAACGCCTTTGCCCACTCCAGCGGCATACACCAGGACGGTGTGCTGAAGAACGTGCAGACCTATGAGATTATGAACCCCAAAGACGTGGGATTGGATGACAACTCCATTGTGCTCACCGCCCGTTCGGGCCGTGCCGCCCTGCGCCACAGACTTAGCGTGCTTGGCGTGGACGTGGACAACGAGGACAAGCTGGACAAGATTTACCAGAAGTTCCTCAAGTTGGCCGACAACAAGAAGGAGGTGAACGACGACGACGTGCTCATGCTGGCCGGCGCAGACACAGCCGACGCTCACGCCGTGAAGCTCGACTTCCTGCAAGTGACCACGGGCATGGGAGTGAAGAGCGTGGCAAGCATCGGTCTCGACATATCGGGACAGAAGTTTGAGGAAGCATCCACAGGCAACGGCCCTGTCGATGCGGCCATCAAGGCTCTGAAGAAGATAATCCAAAAGCGCATGACCCTGAAGGAATTCACCATCCAGGCCATAAGCAAGGGGTCGGACGACGTGGGCAAGGTACACATGCAGGTGGAGTATGACGGCAGCGTCTACTACGGCTTCGGAGCCAACACCGACATCGTTACCGCTTCGGTTGAAGCATATATAGACTGCATAAACAAGTTCAGAAACAAATAACTATAACGGGGCAACCGCAGGGTTGCGCCCCCAAAAGACAAGCAAATGAATACTTTATTCGACAAGATTTGGGACAAACACGTTGTGCAGGTGGTTGAAGACGGCCCTACGCAACTGTACATAGACAGGCTTTACTGCCACGAAGTGACATCGCCGCAGGCTTTCGACGGCATGAGGGCAAGGGGACTGAAGTGTTTTCGCCCCAAGCAGATATACTGCATGCCCGACCACAACACACCAACCCACGACCAGGATAAGCCGATAGAAGACCCCGTGTCGAAGAAACAGGTGGACACGCTGGCCAAGAACGCGGCCGAGTTCGGTCTTGAGCACTTCGGCATGATGTCGCCCGACAACGGCATCATACACGTTGTGGGCCCCGAGAAGGGACTGTCGCTGCCAGGCATGACCATCGTTTGCGGCGACTCGCACACCTCCACCCACGGAGCAATGGGCGCAGTGGCCTTCGGCATAGGCACGAGCGAGGTGGAGATGGTGATGGCCTCGCAGTGCATATTGCAGCAGAAGCCTAAGTCGATGCGCATAAGCGTCAACGGCCAACTGGCCAAGGGCGTGACGGCAAAGGACATCGCCCTGTTCCTCATGTCGAAGCTCACCACATCGGGAGCCACGGGCTATTTCGTGGAATATGCCGGCGACGCAGTGAAGAACCTGTCGATGGAAGGTCGCCTCACGCTCTGCAACCTGTCGATAGAGATGGGAGCCAGAGGCGGTTTCATAGCCCCCGACGAGACGACGTTCGCCTATCTTAAAGGGCGCGAGCACGCTCCAAAGGGTGAGGAGTGGGACAAGGCTGTGGCCTATTGGCGCACGCTGAAGAGCGGAGACGATGCTGTGTTCGACAAGGAACTGGCGTTCGATGCGGCCGATATAGAACCTCGCATAACCTACGGCACCAACCCCGGCATGGGCATCGGCATAACCGAGTGCATCCCCACGCTCGAAAGCATCGACGAAGCCGGCAAGGCATCGTTTGCGAAGTCGCTCGAATACATGGGCTTCAAACCTGGCGAAAAGCTTCTCGGCCACAAGATAGACTACGTGTTCCTCGGCGCTTGCACCAATGGTCGCATTGAAGACTTCCGCGCATTTGCCTCGCTGGTGAAGGGCAAGCACAAAGCGGATGGCGTGACAGCATGGCTCGTGCCAGGTTCGTGGCTTGTTGACAAGCAGATAAGGGAAGAGGGTCTCGACAAGGTATTGGCCGAGGCGGGTTTCGCCATACGCCAACCGGGATGCTCGGCTTGCTTGGCCATGAACGACGACAAGATTCCGGCAGGCAAGTATTCTGTATCAACAAGCAACCGCAACTTCGAGGGGCGTCAGGGTCCCGGCGCGCGCACCATATTGGCATCACCTCTTGTGGCCGCCGCGGCTGCCATAACAGGCGAGATAACCGACCCACGAACACTCATGTAATATATATAAAGGTATAGCCAATGGCCGACGCACAACCACCGACCACGGCAAAACGCAAGAAAAGAACATGAAACAGAAATTCGACATCATAACAAGTACGTGTGTGCCACTGCCGCTTGAGAATGTGGACACCGACCAGATAATACCCGCACGATTCCTCAAAGCCACCGACAAGAAGGGCTTCGGCGACAACCTGTTCCGCGACTGGCGCTACGAGAAGGACGGAACGCCGAAGAAGGACTTCGTGCTCAACGACCCACGCTATGGCGGATGCATACTCGTGGCAGGCAAAAACTTCGGCTCCGGATCGAGCCGCGAGCACGCCGCATGGGCCATCGCCGGCTACGGCTTCCGCGTGGTTATAAGCAGCTTCTTCGCCGACATACACAAGAACAACGAACTTAACAACTTCGTCCTGCCCATGGTGGTGAGCGAGAGCTTCCTTGCCGAACTGTTTGACAGCATCGCCAACGACCCCAAGACCGAGGTGGTGGTTGACCTGCCGCAGCAGACCGTGACCAACAAGGCCACAGGCCACAGCGAGAGCTTCGAGATAAACGGCTACAAGAAGCACTGCCTCATGAACGGACTTGACGACATCGACTACCTCCTGCAGAACAAGGACAAGATAGAAGCATGGGAACAGCGCAACAAGTGAACAGCACTTACAAGCGCATTCCGCCGTTCATCGAGATAATGGACTGCACATTGCGCGACGGTGAGCAGACGAGCGGCGTGTCGTTTCTGCCGCACGAGAAGCTGATGATTGCGCGCATGCTGCTCAAAGATGTCAACGTTGACCGCATCGAGGTGGCCTCGGCGCGCGTGTCCGACGGCGAGAAGGACGCCGTGAAGATGATATGCCGCTACGCCCGCCAGATAGACAAGCTGGACAGGGTGGAGGTGCTTGGCTTCGTTGACGGCAACCTCTCCATCGACTGGATTGACGACTGCGGCGGCCGGGTGGTCAACCTCTTGGCCAAGGGGTCGCTGCGCCACTGCACCCAACAGCTGCACAAGACCCCCGAAGAGCACATCGACGACATTCGCAAGTCGCTGGCCTACGCCGAGTCGAAGGGCATGACGGTCAACTTGTATCTTGAGGACTGGAGCAACGGAATGAAGGATTCGCCAGAGTATGTCTACCAGATGGTGGACGCTTTGGCCGACTCTTGCATAAGCCGCTTCATGCTTCCCGACACGCTTGGCATCATGAACCCCTTGCAGGTGATAGAGTATTTCCGCAAGATGGTGAAACGTTATCCCAACGCCAGGTTCGACTTCCACGCCCACAACGACTACGACCTGGCCGTGAGCAACTCGCTCGCGGCGGTGCTTAGCGGTGCAAAGGGACTGCACGTCACCGTCAACGGACTGGGCGAGCGTTGCGGCAACGCCCCGCTGTCGAGCGTTCAGGTGATACTGAAGGACCAGTTCAACGCCAAGACGAGCATCAACGAGGACCGGCTCAACGACATAAGCCACCTTGTGGAGAGCTATTCGGGCATAGCCATAGCCCCCAACCAGCCCATCGTGGGCGAGAACGTGTTTACTCAAGTGGCCGGTGTGCATGCCGACGGTGACAGCAAAAACGGCCTTTACTACAACGAACTCGTGCCGGAACGCTTTGGCCGGAAGCGTGAATATGCCCTCGGCAAGAACAGCGGGCGCGCCAACATCACACGCAACCTGGAGGAACTGGGGCTTGAGCTTACGCCCGAGCAGACACGCAGGGTGACGGCGCGCATAACCGAACTGGGCGACCGCAAGGAGATAGTGACGCAGGAAGACCTGCCGTTCATCGTGAGCGACGTGCTCAAGCACAACGCCCCCGAGGACAAGGTGAAGCTGGTGAGCTACATGGTGTCGTCGGCCTATGGCCTGAAGCCCCTCGCGAGCATCAAGGTTGACATCAACGGAAAGCAGTATGAGGCCGACTCCACGGGCGACGGACAGTATGACGCATTCGGCAAGGCCCTGCGCAAGATATATAAGGTGACGCTCGGACGCACCTTCCCCATGCTCACCAACTATGCAGTGAGCATACCGCCAGGAGGCCGCACCGACGCCTTGGTGCAGACGGTCATCACGTGGCAGCACGGCGACAAGCTCATACGCACCCGTGGATTGGACGCCGACCAGACCGAGGCGGCCATAAAAGCCACAATCAAGATGCTGAACATCATAGAGGAAGACGAGAGCGGGCAGCAATAGATGCACTGCCGAGTCACTTTGTGAACGTCATCAATGAATAAGAAACAATAAAGACAAAAGATAAAAAAGCAAATGAAACTGAAGATTGCAGTTCTGCCGGGCGATGGTATCGGACCGGAGATTATGAAACAGGGAGTGGCCGTCTTGGACGCAGTGGCCGCCAAGTTCGGACACGAGTTTGAGTACACCGAGGCCATCTGCGGCGCGCACGCCATCGACGAGGTGGGCGACCCCTTTCCCGAGGATACATACCAGGCATGCAAGAATGCCGACGCCGTGCTGTTCGCAGCCGTTGGCGACCCCAAGTTTGACAACGACCCCACGGCCAAGGTGCGCCCCGAACAGGGACTGCTCGCCATGCGCAAGCGCCTCGGCCTGTTTGCCAACATACGCCCCGTGCAGACTTTCAAGTGCCTTCTGCACATGTCGCCGCTGCGCGAAGAGCTTGTTGACGGTGCCGACTTCGTCTGCATACGCGAGCTGACAGGCGGAATGTACTTCGGCGAGAAGTATCAGGACAACGACAAGGCATACGACACCAACTACTACACACGTCCGGAGATAGAGCGCATACTGCGCGTGGGCTTCGAGTATGCGCGCCGCCGGCACAACCATTTGACTGTGGTTGACAAGGCCAACGTGCTCGCCTCAAGCCGTCTTTGGCGACAGGTGGCCAAGGAGATGGAGCCTGAATATCCCGACGTGAATGTTGACTATATGTTTGTTGACAACGCCGCCATGCGCATGATTTCTGAACCAAAGTTCTTCGACGTGATGGTTACGGAGAACACCTTCGGCGACATACTCACCGACGAGGGCAGCTGCATATCAGGCTCAATGGGACTTCTGCCTTCTGCATCCACAGGCGAGAGCACGCCGGTGTTTGAGCCGGTGCATGGCTCTTGGCCACAGGCGGCAGGCAAGAACCTCGCCAACCCCTTGGCACAGATACTTTCGGCAGCCATGCTCCTTGAGTATTTCGACATGAAGGAAGAGGGCAAGCTCATCCGCGAGGCTGTTGACGCGTCGCTCGACGCCAATGTGCGCACGCCGGAGATACAGGTTGAGGGCGGCCAAAGCTACGGCACACGCGAAGTGGGCCAGTGGATTGCGGACTACATCAACAAGAAGTAAAATCGCAATTACATCAAGATGGTTCTGTAAAATGCCATCACAACTGACAACATAATACTCTTTTGCGGCTTTCGCAATTGTCGTCATCGGCAATTGTGGAAGCCGCATCTTCATTATTATAGCCCCCACTTCCTATATACTATGCGCACAATACTTCGCAAACTGCCAGTGGCCATCGCCCTGCTGAGCGCCAATCCAATGGCGGCGCAGCAGCAGAACGTGTGGCGCGACTCGCTTGAGACGCTCACCCGACAGATAGCCCTTGCGCCCAGTTCGGTGGAGCTGCGGCTGCGCAAGGCCGCAGTGAACATGCAGTTACAGCAGTGGGAGTATGCCATAAACGAATACACCGACATACTCCTGCAGCAGCCCGACAACCTGTCGGCGCTCTATTTCCGCGCCTTCGCCCGCAACAACCTGCGCCGCTATGAGCCTGCCCGAAGCGACTACGAGAGTGTGCTGAAGCTCGCTCCCCACAACTTCGAGGCGCGCTTGGGGCTGGCCTACACCTTGGTGATGCTCGGCAAGCAGGCCGACGCCATGGAGCAGATGAACCGCTTGGTGGAGCAACACCCCGACAGTGCCATGGCCTATGCGGCCCGCGCCGGACTGGAGCGCGACCAACGGCAATACGCCCCGTCACTGTATGACTGGGGCGAGGCCATGCGCCTTGCTCCCGACAACGCCGACTATGCGGTGTCGAAGGCCGACGTGCTGCTGCTCATGGGCAAGAAGCGTGAGGCCAAGGCCGTGCTCGACGAGCAGGTGAAGCGCGGAGTTGCGCGTGGCGCACTGCGCGAGTGGTACGCCAAGTGCAAGTAGCGCAGCAACAAATTGGACATCCAACCTAAAAAATCAAGCAAGATGAAATACAAAAGCAAAATTATTGGGAGCACCATGATGATGGCCTCGTTGATATTGGCCTCATGCGCCAGCGACGACAACGACTCCAACACTAGGCCGAACCCTGGCGAGACAATAATCACCGAACTTACCGACAGCGTGTGCGACGCCTTGGGGCAGTCGTCGGTCGAGGAGTTTCTGGCCTTTGCCAAGAACCCACGTTGCAGTTTCTACTCCATCAAGAGCAGTGCCTATCTGATAGAATGGGCGCAGAAACACAACCTTGAGTATGGTGTGGACGACTCGCTCAACGTGTGGATTGACGTGCCAGCCAACGCGGCGAGCATGGAGTCGCTGCCCAAAGTGATACTGCAGGCCCACCAGGACATGGTGTGCGACTCAAAGCCGGGCGAGACCTACGATTATCATCAGGTGGTGGGCGAGCCATACTACGACGGCACCAAGCTGAAGGGCAAGAAGCTGAACCTCGGCGCCGACGACGGCATCGGCGTGGGCATGGCCTTGGCCATCACCAAGAGCAACGTGGCGCATGGCCCGCTGCGCCTGCTCTTCACCACCAACGAAGACTGCGGCCTGTTTGGCGTGAAGGCACTGTCGCCCACAGTGATTGACGCCGACTACCTCGTCAGCTTCGACGACGAGGACTACGCCAAGCTTACCACGGGATGTCTGGGAGGCTATGCCAACGACATGAAGAAGACCTATGCCGTGAGCCAGGCTGCGGCGGGAAGCAAGGAGGTTGCACTGGAAGTGGCAGGACTGCTCGGCGGCCACAGCGGCACGATGATAGGCAAGCACAGGCTTAGCGGCGCCACCATTCTGGCAAAGGTGGTGAAAGACGTGGTGACCCCTAACGAGGGCAGGCTTGTGGGCATCGAATGCGGCTTTGCCTCAAACGCCATTGCCAACAAGCTCAAGATGAGCTTTGTTGTGGATGCCGGCAAAGCCGATGCCTGCAAGGCCGCCATCGAGAAGATACTTGCTGACTTTCAGTCAGAATACACTGAAGAGTCATTCACCCAAGCATGCACCGTGGCCGACGCATCAGCCGCAGATGCCGCTAATGTAAGTCCAGAACAGACACTTGCCGACATCAACAAGTATTTCGCCGAACGGACGCAAGGCGTGGTGGAGCGCGAGGGCACTGACGGAATCGTCACGAAGTCGAACAACATCGGCCTAGTGACGCTCGACAAGGGCAACCTGACAATCAACAGTTTGCTGCGCTCCTTCAGCAACGCGTGGATCAGCAGCGAGACAACGAGCATAGCAACTCTGGCCTCTGCCCTCGGGATGGCCATCGACAACGAGGTGACACTGCCTGCTTGGGACACGCCCGACGACGACCCTTTCCTAAGTTATGTGTACGACATATACAAAGAGCTTGAGCCAAAAGTATACAAGCGCAAGGCCGAGGGCGGATTGGAATGTGCCTACTTCCTGCAGAAGAAACCCACGCTCAAGACCATTGCGTTAGGCCCCGACATCAACGGCGCCCACACCAGCGACGAGTATGTGGACACCGCCACGATGAAGCCACTGATGAAAGTGGTGATGACCGTCTTGCAGAAGATTGGCTCATGTGGCAAGTAATGCCTTTTAGTAAAAGCGAGAACAAATTGAAAAGTGCCAGTCTGACGCCTTCAGACTGGCACTTTCGCTACTCCAGCGTCAGTGTTCCTGCTTACGGAACTCGCTTGGGGAGCAACCGACACTGCGTTTGAAATAGCGGTTGAAGTGTTGCGAATACTGGAAACCAAGACGGTAAGCGATGTTGGAGATAGAGTCTTTGCTGCCCAACAGTTCTTCCTTTGCCAGTCCTACAATCTTTTTCTGGATATATTCCAGCGGAGAATGTCCCGTTTCCTTCTTCACCAAGTCACCAAAATAGTTGGGTGAGAGGAAACAACGCTCAGCGAAATACTTCACCGACGGCAATCCGTCATGCTCAGCCTTGCCGCTATGGAAGTAGTTGTCAAGCTCTTCTTCAAAGCGAACCAGCACATCCAAATTACACTCCCGGCGGGTTATGAACTGCCTGTCATAGAACCGCATGCAATAGTCGAGCAGCAGTTCTATATTGCTGCATATTATCGTCTTGCTGTGTTTGTCTATCGGACGCTCCGTCTCCATCTTTATCTTCCCTATGCAGTCGCGGAAAATGGTCTTTTCCTGTTCGGAAAGGTGCAGAGCCTCGCGCGAATTATAGCTGAAGAAAGCATACTTGCCGATATTGTGGCCTAAGGAGGTGCCGCGTATCAGGTCGGGATGGAACAGCAGGCCGATGGCGTTTGGCTTGAAATCGGGCGCATGACTGACGTGAACTACCTGTCCCGGAGCAAAGCTCGTGACGGTTCCCTCTTGATAGTCGTATGGCTGGCGGCCGTAGGTAATGTCGCCGCAGTAGGTCTGCTTCAGCCATAGCGAATAGACACCGTAGTGCCACGTCACCTCCTGAGGAAACTTTTGGGAGCTAACCCCGTTCATGTCAACCACAGCCACCAATGGGTGGAACGTCTCAAAACCATACAGCTTGCAGTATTGGTCTATGTAGTCTATATAAATGTGCTCGTCCATATTTTACGAATGGGCGTTTCCTGTCTTACACCCACGCTGCAAAGTTAGGGATAAAAGCCGTGATGCCACATAAACGGATTACCGAAAAAAGTAACAGGATTACAGTTTGCCGACGGTTTGAGTAATGTTTGCAAGTCGTTCGAGAAGCATTTGCCTCCCGTCACTTGTACTCCAGCAAAGGCAAAGTGCCGTTCAAGACACCGAGAGCGTTGTAGGCGAGCGACTCCATCTCGCCCTCGCCAGGACTAACCGCCACGGGAGCCATGTAGCAAGTCTGCCGCTTTATGGCCTCAACGCAATAGTCACTGTAGGCTATGCCGCCCGTCAAGATGATGGCATCCACCTGTCCCAAGAGCGCGACATACATTGCTCCTATCTGTTTGGCGATGGTATAGAGCATAGCTTCGAGCACACCGCGAAACGGTTCTTCGCCCTCTTCGGCCTTGCGCGCAATGGTCACCATGTCGTTCAAGCCAAGATGCGCCGTCAAGCCTCCGCCTCCACGAATCATGTTGTACACCTGTTTTCGGTTATACTTGCCGCTGAAGCACAGGTCTACCAATGCTCCTGCAGGCACAGTGCCGGCTCTTTCCGGAGAAAAGGGACCGTCGCCGTCGAGCGCATTGTTGACATCTATCACCTTTCCGTGCCGGTGCGCCCCTATGGATATGCCGCCTCCGAGATGGGCCACTATGAGATTCATATCCTCATACCGTTTTCCCACCGACGCAGCATAGCGCCTTGCCACCGCTTTGCTGTTGAGAGCGTGAAACACCGACTTGCGTTCAAGACCGGGAATACCGGACACGCGCGCTTTGGGCAGCATCTCGTCGACCACAACCGGGTCGGCTATGAACGCCTGGCAACCGCACTTTGTGGCTATCTCGTCGGCAATCAGTGCGCCAAGGTTGCACACGTGTTCCATCTTGGCGTTCCACAGGTCGTGCTTCATGGCCTCGTTGACAAGATAGACTCCGCCGCTGATGGGCTTGAGCAGTCCTCCGCGGCCTATGACGGCATCGAACGTGAGCGGTATGCCGCTGCCGGCCAGTTGTCCGAGCACGAAGTCACGGCGGTAAGCATACTGTTCGTTGACATGACTGAACTGGTTTATCTCGCTCAAGGGATGGTGCGCTCCTGCCATCCACGCCGTTTTTTGGTCGTGATAGACGGCGATTTTGGTGGATGTGGAGCCTGGATTGATAGCCAATATTCGTTTCATAAGACTGATGAACGGCCTTGTTGTTTTGTGTTTGTATCTTTGTGTGGTTTTGTAAAATATCCGTCTGCTGCTACATGAGCGGCCTCACTCTCATGCAACAGCGGCAGGCTAAGCCTTCGCCAAGGCGCAGGCCAGAGCCAGACTGTTGTACTTCGACTCTCCGCTGTCGGCTCTCGACGCTACGACAACGGGGGCGGTAGTACCGCAAAGCACCCCGGCTATGCTTGCCTGAGCAAACAGTGTTATGGTTTTGTAGAACACGTTGGCGGCCTCAATGTCGGGAAACACGAGTGCGTCGGCCTGGCCTACCACCGGAGAGTGCAGTCCCTTTATGTCGCCGCTGGCCGCATCGAGTGCGGTCTTCACGTCCATCGGACCGTCCATCTCCACCTTTCCGTAGTCGCCGTGGGCAGCCCGCCGCATCAGAGTCTCATAGTCAAGTGTAAGGGGAAACTTGTCGCTCACCTTTTCCGTGCAGTGCACGAGAGCTATCTTCGGCACTTCCGCTCCGGCAATACGCGAGATGGCCGTCAAGTGGCGCACCATTGAGTCATACTGGGCAAGCGTAGGATACGGTATCACAGCCGCGTCGGAGAAAGCCAGCATCTTGTTTTGCCGTCCGGGAAGCTCCGCCAAGGCCACGTGGGTGAGCACTTCGCCTGGCTCAAGCAGTCCTTTCAGTTTGTCAAGCACCGCCCTCAACAGGTTGTCCGTGTTTATCGTGCCTTTCATGAGCAGGTTCGCCTCACCGCCTCGCACCGCTTCCACTGCCGCGCGCGCCGCCTCGTCGGGCGTTTCCAGGCAAACGGTGGAAATGTGCTGCCCGTTTGTCCGAACCAGATTGCTTACCTCTTCGGACAAAGGCCGTCCGCAGAACAGCGTAAAGTCGGCCACGCCTTCGTCAAGCGCACGTTGCAGGACATACAGCGTATGGCTGTCGTCAGGACAAACCAACGCCACACGCCGGCGAACACTGTCAGTTGACTTCAGCTGAGCGACAATCGCCGCAAAGCCGGAAGTGATTTCCGTTAACCCCATAAAAACCGATTCTTATTTTTAAGTTCACCGAATATTATTGCAAATATAATGCAATTCGGGGCAAACTCAAGGGGTAGCGGAATTTTCAACCAACTTTGAAGAACTTTTTCTTAAGCAGAGAGCGTGCCGCAATGACTGTTACGGCCACAAAAATCATCAATGCACCGAGAACAACCCTGACGGTGAGAGCTTCGCCAAACACGGTCACGCCAATCACAATGGCGGTCACGGGCTCCAACGCTCCCACTATGGCACTGTATGTAGGGCCAATAATCTTGATAGACACATTGATAAACAATATTGGCACCACCGTCGGCACCACCGCGATGCCTATGATGTTGGCCCAAACAAACGGCGACGTGCCCGGCAGATGGAGCTTTGTGCCGCAGCCGGCCATGATGAAGAACATACACGTGCCAACAACGAGCATCCAAAACGTCAGGCGCGCCGACGGCACTGTGCTCAGCGAGGAGTGGTCGACGCCCACGATATAGAGCGCATAGCACAGCGACGAGACTAACACACAAACCATTCCCGTGGTGTTGAGCGTGGTGTCGCCGTCGCCTTTGTACAGCATGGCTATGCCGGCAAGGGCAAGCGCGATGCAGCTGTAGGTGAGCAGCGACGCCCGTTCGTGGAAGAACAGAGCCATGATGACCGCCACGAGTATGGGATAGACAAACAGTATGGAACTGGCTATGCCGGCATCCATATAGAGAAAGCTCACATAGAGCATGTGGGACGACATGCCGAACACCACACCGCCCAAAATCATGGGCAGTATGACCCGCCGCGAGACGATGAGACTCTTGCCTCGCGCCACGATGAACAGGCCGAGCAGCAGCGCTGCCACGGCAAAGCGGTAGAAGAGTATGGACTGCACGTCAAGTCCTGCGCCCAGGAGGTGCAGTGAAAACAGAGGGTTAGTGCCGTAGGCTGCTGCGGCTATGATGCCACAAGCCCATCCTTTCGTTGTGCTTCCCATTGTGTTATTCTCCCATTACGGTTGCTACAAGACGGCGGCGGCCGCCATGATTTCTGTATTCGCAAAGGCAGATGCCCTGCCAGGTGCCGAGGTTGAGCCGGCCGTCTGTTATGGGTATTGTCAGACTTGCGCCCGACAGCACCGACTTGGCATGGCTCGGCATGTCGTCGCTGCCCTCCATGGTGTGAAGGAACTGCGGCTGACCCTCCGGCACAATCCTATTGAAAATGCCTTCCATGTCTGTCCGCACGTCGGGATCGGCATTCTCGCAGAGGCAGAGTCCGCAGCTTGTGTGCTTCACAAAGAGGTTCAGCAGTCCGCATTTCGGCAGCTTGGGAAGTTGCGACAGCACCTCCCGGGTGATAAGGTGAAATCCGCGCGGAACTTCACTCAGACATATTTCAACTTGTTGTGTCATGTATTGCTCTTGTTTTCCGGGTGCAAAGATAATGCAAACGAGCGACAAGAGAACATTTTTTCTACAGTCTGAATGCAGATTATCTTATGCAAAGTTGCAAAACTGCTGAAAACGCATCGTCCGGCAAGACAAAAAACGAGCACAATCACACTGCCTTGCTATGACGGAATACATGGCCTGCCCAAAGCTGGTCGCAAACACCGTTTTCGTAACTCGGCCACTTACGGGTCGTAAACGGCCGAGTTAGCTATCGTAAGTGGCCGAGTTACGGTGCGTAAGTGGCCGAGTTACGAAAACGATGTTTGACGCTTGTGCTCAGTACACCTCCAAAATAACATCATTTATCTGTTTTAATTTGGTGGAGGTCATGCGTTTTTGTTAACTTTGCACACCTATATCATACGCGCCTGTACCTGATGTATAAGTGCGAGAGACAAAACAAAAACAGATATATGGCAGACCAAAATAACGCAACGGGCGCAACAGAGAGAAAGAACCCGTTTTTTGAGGAATACAAAACACCGCACTCAACGGTGCCGTTCGACCGCATACGACTCGAAGACTATGAGGAGGCTTTCATTGAAGGCATCAGACGCGACGACGAACAGATAGCAAAGATTATCGGCAACCCCGACAAACCCACTTTCGACAACACGATAATCAATCAGGACGAGGACCATGAGGGCTACTATGACTTGCTCTCAAAGGTGTCGTCAGTGTTTTTCAATCTGCTGAGCGCGGAGACCAATGACGAGATGGACGCCCTGGCACAGAAGATGCAGCCCATACTGACCAAGCACGCCAACGATGTGCGGCTCAACAAGCAGTTGTTTGAGCGCATAAAGGCCGTACACAGTCACCACCGCAAGCTCACCCCCGAGGAGAAGAAGTTGCTCGACGACTGCTATGACGGCTTCGTGCGCAGTGGAGCCTTGCTCGACGACGAGGGCAAGGAGCGGTTGCGCAAGCTCACGGAGGAGGCCGGTATGCTGTCGCTGCAGTTCTCGCAAAACCTGCTCAAGGAGAACAAGGCGTTTACGCTTGACATAACAGACGAAAGCGACCTTGAGGGACTGCCCGACACAGCCATTGAGGCTGCGGCACACACGGCTAAGGAGCAGGACAAGCAGGGATGGGTGTTCACACTCGACTTCCCAAGCTACTCGCCTTTCATGACCTACTCGGCCAAGAGGGAGTTGCGCCGCCAGATGTATATGGCCAAGAACACCGAGTGTACGCACGACAACCCGGAAAACAACATTGAAATCTGCAAAAGACTCGTCAATCTGCGCAGGGAGATTGCGCAACTGTTGGGCAGCAAGACCTATGCCGACCACGTGCTCAAGCGCCGCATGGCCGGAAACAGCCGCAATGTGTATGGCTTGCTCAACAGTCTCGTTGACGCATACAAGCCTGCGGCACTGAAAGAGGTGGAGAAAATCAGCGAAACGGCACGCAAGGCCGAGGGCAAGGACTTCACCGTGGAGCCGTGGGACTTCAGTTTCTACTCCCACAAGTTGCAGCTGGCCAAGTACAACCTCGATTCGGAGATGCTGCGCCCCTACTTTGAACTCAGCAACGTGATAAAAGGCGTGTTCGGACTGGCCAACCGGTTGTATGGCATCACGTTCAAGGAGAACAAGGACATACCCGTTTATCATCCCGACGTGAAGGCTTACGAGGTGTTTGATGCCGACGGCTCATACCTTGCCGTGTTCTATGCCGACTTCCATCCGCGCAAGGGCAAGCAGGGAGGCGCATGGATGACACAGTATCAGGGGCAGTGGATTGACCGCAACGGCGAGAATGTGCGTCCGCACGTGAGCGTTGTGATGAACCTTACAAAGCCAACGGAGGACAAGCCTGCGCTGCTTACGCTCGGCGAGGTAGAGACGTTCCTGCACGAGTTCGGCCACTCGCTCCACGGAATGTTTGCCAACACGCGCTTTGAAAGCCTCAGCGGCACCAACGTGCTGTGGGATTTTGTGGAACTGCCGTCGCAGTTCATGGAGAATTATGCCGTGGAAAAGGATTTCCTGCGCACGTTTGCGTTCCACTACAAGACAGGCGAACCCATCCCGGACGAACTGATAGCACGCATAGTCAGGAGCCGCAACTTCATGGCTGCCTACGGCTGCATGAGGCAAGTGAGCTTCGGACTGCTCGACATGGCCTACTACACCATGAAAGAGCCGTTCGCCGGCGACCTCATAGCCTTTGAAAAGCAGGCATGGAAGAAAGCCATGGTCACAGAACAGCTGCCCGACACGTGCATGACGGTGCAGTTCAGCCACATCATGTCGGGAGGCTACGCTGCCGGATACTACAGCTACAAGTGGGCAGAGGTGCTCGATGCCGACGCATTCAGCGTGTTCAAGAAGCACGGACTGTTCGATCGCACCACAGCTCAACGCTTCCGCAACGAAATACTGTCACGTGGCGGCACCGAACACCCAATGACGCTATACCGCAACTTCCGTGGCGGCGACCCGACAATCGACGCTCTGCTCAAGCGCGACGGCATAAAGCGCAACGCAAGCAAGGCAAAGACGGCCAATAACAAGGCCGGCAAAGCCAAGAGCAAGGGCAAGTCTGGGAAAGAGACGGCCAAATAGCCACGGCAAACGCCACAGGCAAAGTCAACAACGGCAACATTCAGCTTTATGACAGACAACACTAAACTGCACAAACTCGACCTCCGCTATCTGCGCATGGCGCGCATTTGGGCGGAAAACAGCTACTGCCATAGGCGCAAAGTGGGCGCACTGGTGGTCAAGGACAAGATGATTATAAGTGACGGATACAACGGTACGCCGAGCGGATTTGAGAATATTTGCGAAGACGACAACAACTTGACCAAGCCATACGTGCTACACGCTGAAGCCAACGCAATAACCAAGCTGGCGAGAAGCTCCAACAACAGCGACGGAGCGACGCTCTACGTGACGGCATCACCGTGCATAGAGTGCGCAAAGCTGATAATTCAGGCTGGAATAAAGCGCGTTGTCTACGGCGAAAAATACAGACTGGAAGACGGAATAGAACTGCTCCGGAGAGCAAACATAGAAGTACTGTACCTTAACCCTGACGAACAATGAAGCAAAAAAAACCAAATCACTATATGCCGCTGCTCATGTCGGTAGCGATGGTGGTGGGAATAATGATCGGAACCTTCTTCGCCAATCATTTTTCCGGCAACCGCTTGAGCATTATAAACTCAAGCAGCAACAAGCTGAACAACTTGCTGCACATGATAGACGACCAGTATGTCGACACGGTAAACGTCAACGACCTGGTGGAAAAGGCCATGCCGCAGATACTGGCAGAGCTGGATCCGCACTCTGTGTATATCAGTGCAAAGGACGTTCAGGCCGCCAATGACGACCTGAAAGGTTCGTTCTCCGGCGTGGGCATTGAGTTTACCATACGCCAAGATACCATTCACGTGCAGAATGTGATAAAGAACGGTCCGGCAGCGCGTGCCGGGATAAAGGCAGGCGACAAGATTGTCAGCGTAGATGGCAAGCCTTTTGTGGGCAAAGAGGTAACCAACGAGGAGGCAATGCGCCGGTTGAAAGGTCCGAAGGACACAAAGGTGAAGCTCGGAGTGCTGCGCTACGGAGGCAAGAAGCCCATCTACGTAACCGTGACGCGCGGCGACATTCCGCAAAAGAGCATTCTGGCAACGTATATGCTTGACAAATCCACAGGATATATAAAGATTAAGAACTTCGGGGAGAACACTTACCCGGAACTGCTCATTGCTTTGGCAAAGCTGTCGCAGGAGAATGTCAGCAATCTCGTGATAGATTTGCGCGGCAACACGGGCGGTTATCTCGTGGCAGCGGTGCAAATGGCCAACGAGTTCCTGCCCAAAGACCGGCTTATCGTGTACACTCAAGGTCGCCACTCGCCGCGCCAGGACTACCGCAGCGACGGTCGCGGCAGCTATCAGGACATTCCGCTTGTGGTACTCATTGACGAAGGTTCGGCATCTGCCTCGGAAATATTCGCCGGAGCGATACAGGACAACGACAGAGGCACGATTATCGGCCGCCGTTCGTTCGGTAAGGGTCTCGTGCAGCAGCCCATAGCATTCAACGACGGCTCAATGGTGCGCCTGACCGTGGCACGCTACTACTCTCCCTCGGGTCGTTGCATTCAGAAACCCTACACTGGCGGCAACGACAAGAGCTATGAGGAAGACCTGATTGACCGTTACCAGCACGGAGAGTATTTCTCGCAAGACAGCATCAAGCACTCCGGCGCAGCCTTCCACACGGTCATGGGGCGCATGGTGTACGGTGGCGGCGGCATAACGCCCGACATATTCGTGCCGGAAGACACACTTGGCATGACATCCTACTTCAAGGAGGCCAGCATGACGGGACTTATACTGCAGTTTGCCTACACTTACACCGACGACAACCGCCAGAAACTATCTGAATACAAGGAGATGGAGTCGTTGGCAACGCAACTTGTGAAGCTGAACACGGTAGAAAAGTTTGCGTCGTATGCCGAGAAAAACGGACTGCGCAGGCGAAACCTCATGATAAAGAAGTCGCACAAGCAGCTTGAACGCTACATCAACAGCCGGATAATATACAACCTGCTCGACGATGAGGCCTGGACGGAATACCTGAACCAGGACGACCCGGTCATAAAGGCTGCGCTCAAGGTGTTCCGCGACGGCACTGCGTTTCCCCAAAAGCCCGCCAACGAGGCAAAAGGCAAGGACAAGCGCACGGCAAACGGATATATATATAATAAAGGTGGCGCACAGGGCGGACTCAACAAGAGGTTTCGCCATGCCTAAGGGCGAAATCAGGCGTGCCATACGCAATCTCAAGCGACAGTACTCCAAGACTCAGCTTGCGGAGATGTCGCTTGAGATTGTCGAAAAACTGCTCGCACATCCGCAAGTGCGCTCTTCACGCACCATACTCCTTTACTCTCCCCTGTCCGACGAGGTGGATGTCAGCCCCATGCTTGACGCTTTGCCAAGCAAAAGACTGCTTCTGCCCAAGGTAACGGGCGACACCAGCATGGAACTGCGCCTATATACGGGAGCAGACTGTCTTTCCGCAGGTGCTTTCGGCATAATGGAACCAACGGGAGAGGTGTTTTCCGACTACCAGAGCATAGACTTAGCCATCGTGCCGGGCATGGCTTTCGACCGCGAGTGCCACCGTCTCGGACGCGGAAAGGGGTACTACGACCGGATGCTGGCGCAGTTGCCCAATGTATATAAGATAGGTGTATGCTTCAGCTTCCAACTTGTGGAAGCTATTCCGACGGATGCCACCGACATCCCCATGGATGAGGTTGTCTGCTAAGCCCTCTTTTCTATTTCAACCAAGCCGTATGCAGTAGCCTATCGCGCTGTATACCGATACAAACTATGCCTTACGCAACTGCCTATTGAGCCACAAACCGCATTCAACTGAACTTTATATCGACTATAACCTGGCTGCCCACGGCTGCGTTGAGCCTATCCACCAGTTCCTTGCGCCGCATACTGAGGTCGGCACGCAAGGCTGGGCTTGACAAGTGGACGAAAAGCGTCTGGTTGCGTATATATATATTAATGGTATAACGGCTTATCACGCTGCCAACCACGTCTGGCCACGACTCCACGAGCCGCTTTTGCAGCAGCGGAGTCTCAAGTCCCTGTCGCCGGAGGTTGCTCAGGAGCAGCTCGGCCACGCTTTTCACTTCTCGTCTGAACATTCTCTTTCGGTTATTTCGCCCTTTTCCACCTCGAAAATCCTGTAGTCGAAGGAACAGCCGTGCAGTATGCTGTCCAGATGGTCGCGGTTGGTGTCGGTAATCAGTATCTGTCCGAAGCCGTCGCCCGAAACGAGTCTCACTATCTGCTCCACACGCCGTGCATCGAGTTTGTCGAAGATGTCGTCAAGCAGCAGTATCGGCACCGTGTGGGCGGCAGAACGCTTGAGGAAGTCAAACTGTGCCAGTTTCAGAGCCACGACATAGGTCTTGTTCTGCCCCTGACTGCCCTCGCGCTTCATGGCGTGTCCGCCAAGAGTGAACTCAAGGTCATCGCGGTGTATGCCGTGCAGCGAGTAGCCAACGGCACGGTCCTTGAAGCGGTCACGGCGTATCACGTCGAGCAACGACCCCCGCTGGCAGTGCGACACATAGTCCAGCCCCACCGTCTCGCGTCCTTCCGATATGTAGTCGTAGAACTTCTGGAACAGCGGCACGAGTTCTTCCACGAAATCCCTGCGTTTGGAGTAGACAAGTTCCCCGTTGACAGCCATCTGTTCCTCAAGCACGTCCATCAGAGTGGCATCCGGCTCGGCCTCTGCACGCAACAGTGCGTTTCTCTGCTGCAGTGCCTTGTTGTATCGCGACAGTGCTTCGATGTAACTGTGGTCGTACTGCGACACAACCATGTCCATCAGTCTTCTGCGCTCCTCGCTCAGACCGCTTATCAGCATCGTATCGCCCGGCGACACCAGCACCAGCGGAATCATCCCGATGTGTTCCGACAACCGGCGATACTCCTTCTTGTTTCGCTTGAAGCTCTTCTTGCTTCCTCGCTTCATGCCGCAATATATGCCCAAGTCATCCCCGGAGTCGGTGTTGTACGAACCGTCGAGCACGAAGAACTCCTGGTCGTGCCTGATTACCTGCGAATCCACCGGATTGCTTGCGCTTCGGCAGAAAGAGAGGTAGTATACGGCATCGAGCACGTTGGTCTTGCCTGCCCCGTTGCGCCCTATGAAGCAGTTCATCTTGGGCGACAGCGACAGTTCTGCCCCCGTGATGTTTCGGTAGTTTATTATTGAAAGCCTTTGGAGTATCATGTCTTGAACACAGAACGGCGTTTTTTTGCCTCTGCAAAGTTAAGTCTTTTGAACATCATACACCAACGTTGCCCCGAATATTTTTGGCGGCACTCCCCTACCCTCCTGCCCGCCTTATACTCACGAAGCAGACACAAACGCCATCGCCGAAGGCCTGCCAACAGCCACAGACATGGCATCTGCCCATCGCGACCATGCCATTTGCAAAAATAAGTATGCCATTTACGCATCGAAAACGGGTCACTTGCAAAAGCGTGTGGCAAGCTCAACACAATAAAACTCCCAATAGTAC